>JAEKMC010000024.1 GCA_019508115.1 Sphingomonas sp. | reverse complement strand
AAGTCGCCGAAGCTGCGCGCCAACCGGGCGGGATCGCCGCTGTCGAGCTCGATCAGAACGGGCAAAGGCAGGTCGGAGGCTTGCACCCCATCCATATAGGGCGCGATTAGCGCCTGCGCCTGCTCCATCGGCACGCGATGCGCCGGACCGAGGCCGTGCATGCGGTCGAGCCGCGCCATCACCTCGTCCGCGGTTGCATCGCGCCGGTCGGGATTGGCGTCCACCACCTGCACCAATAGCCGCGTCGCGGTGGCGTTCGACACCTGATGCGCCGCCCCGCGCAGCGCGAGCGCGAGCGCGGCGGCGAGCAGCATCAACAGGCAGGTCGCCGCCATCAGCACGGCGAACGTGCCCGGCCGCTGGCGTTGGAGCGCGAGCAAGGCGAAGCGGGGCTTCACGAGACCTGCTCGCGTGGCGGAAAACGAATCGATCCGGTCGGGTCGTCGATCCGCCCCTTGGCGAGCCGCATGATGCTCGCGCCGGGCATTTGGCGCAGAAGGTGGATGTCGTGCGTCGCGATCAGCACGGTCGTGCCCTGGCGGTTCATCACCTCGAGCAAATGGAGCAGGCGCGCCGCCATTTCGGGATCGACGTTGCCGGTGGGCTCGTCCGCGACGATCAGTTCGGGGTGCGTAATCACCGCGCGCGCGATCGCCACCCTTTGCTGCTCGCCGCCCGACAAGGTCGCGGGCTTGGCCGAGGCGCGCGGGGAGAGGCCGACCCAGTCGAGCAATTCCTCGACCCGCTGGCCGATATCGCGCTCGGCCATGCCGCCGATGCGCAGGGGAAGTGCGACATTGTCGAAGGCCGAGAGCTGCGGGATCAGCCGGAAATCCTGATAGACCACGCCGATCCGCCGGCGGAGCGCGGGCAGGCGCCGGCGCGGCAATCCTGCCGTATCCTCGCCAAACAGGCTGACGATGCCGCGGCTGGGGCGTTGCGCGAGCGTGATCAGGTTGATGAGCGAGGTCTTGCCCGCACCCGACGCGCCAGTGAGGAAATGGAACGAGCCGGGCGCGAGCGTGAAGCTCAGGCCCGCGAGCGTCTCGGCGCCGGTGCCATAGCGCAGCCCGACATTGTCGAAATGGACGATGCCGGCCATCGTCTGCGCGCGCCCCCTCGAAAAAGCCTGTTGGCGACCGCATGGCACGGCCATGTCACGCAGGTAAAGCGTCAGGGTTCGGATTTATCATTAATCCGAACCATCGAGCGCAACGCGATGCTTGCAGCCTTGCGACGGCCATGATTAGCATAAGCCATGCAGCTTTCCTGCCCCAATTGCGGCGCCACCTACCAAGTCCCCGATGATGCGATCGGCCCTAACGGCCGAAAGATTCGCTGTCGCGCGTGTGAAAACAGTTGGTTCGAGCCGGGCCAGGCGGCCCCGCCCGCGCCGCCGATGACGCCGCCGCCGGTTTCGCCGATTCCGATCAGCATGCCGGCTTCCGGGTCTCCCGTCGCGGAAACGGACGGCGCTGCCGCCCGCGAAAAGCCGCCGCGGCGCAGGCGCGGGCCGTGGCTTTTGCTGGGCCTGGTGATTCTGGTCGTGATCCTGGGCGGGGTCGCCGCGACCGTACTGATGGGGCCGCAGCAGGTGGTTTCGCGGCTTGGGCTGAGCGAGCGCCGCGTGCCGCTCGGCATCGCGATCACGCGCGAGCCCGATTGGCGGATGATCGCGGGCGGAAGCCAGCTGTTCGCGGTTTCGGGCCGCATCTGGAACCCGACCAATGTCGAGCAGCCGGTGCCCGATATTCGCGCCGAGCTGAAGGACGCGCAAGGCAGGACCGTCTATCACTGGACGATCACGCGGCCGGTGCCGAAGCTCGCCCCCGGCGCGTCGGCCAATTTCGACGGCGCGGCGGTGGATGTGCCTGCCGCTTCGGCCAAAGTGAACGTCACCTTCGCCGGTGATTGAGCCGGTCCGGCTTTGCTCATGCGCCGCCGGATACGATTTGGGTTTGCGGGGCGCAAAAACCCCTGCTAGGGGCACCGCCTCACCAGCCCCGGCCCGCCGGGGAATATCCCGATGTGCGGTCGTGGCGGAACTGGTAGACGCGCAACGTTGAGGTCGTTGTGGCCGAAAGGCCGTGGAAGTTCGAGTCTTCTCGACCGCACCATTTCTCCTCGCAAGAGGTTGAAATCAAAGGGAAAGTTTACGAGGGCCCCTGAGCCCCTCGTCGCCGTCGGCGAGCCTGATCGGGCACTGGTTTTACCTTCGCCAAGGCTTCAGCCGTGACGCATTTCGGATGCGCTATCGCAACGCGACGGTGATTGGCCGTTAGTCGACCCGCGGCTTTCGAGCGGCGGCTCGCGGTTGCTGCACTTCCCCAAGCGTCAGCGTTGCCCGCCAGGCGCAGCGCCTTTTGCACCGTTGAACTCGGCACATTAGCCCGTCCACAGCGCCAACTTTCGGGATGAACTTAGTGCGAGATCGGGCGTTCTGAGGCCGCAATAGTCGGGTTGCAGGGGGGAGATGCGTCTGGACGATTGCTGACGGGAGAAAGAGGGAGTTAGGGGATTGGCGCGACGCCTCAGCCCTGCCGAGAAAGTGGCCGCGGTGCTTGTCTTGTTTGGCGCGTGTGCGACGCTTGCCTACGCCTTCGGTGAGACATGGATCGGGTGAGGCCGCTGCGGGGCGATGATCGCTCGCCGCTTTTCGCCCGTCGCGTGACCTACCAGCACGGCGCCCGCACCTCGGCGGCGGTAGCGATACGGGCAGCGCGGTGAGCATCGAGGGCTCCCGGCGCATTCCCTGGGGGATCGTGGCGGTCGTCGCGGTCATCATCCTCGCGGTCGCCTTGCTCCTCCTCTTCAATCATTCAGGCACGGACAAGCGCCTCGCCACCGATACGCCCGCACCGGCCTACGCCGGCAGCACCGGGGCGGTCACCGCCCGGTCGATCGGCGATACTGACGACGGCCAGTGGACGATGGCGGCCAAGAACTATGCCAGCACCCGCTTTGCCGCGGGGCGTGAGATCACCACCGGCAATGTTGGCAATCTCCAGGTCGCCTTCACCTTTTCGACCGGGATCGCCAAGGGGCACGAAGCCGCGCCGCTGGTGGTCGGGGACACGATGTATATCGTCTCGCCTTTCCCCAACATCGTCTATGCGCTCGACCTGACGCAGCCCGGCGCGCCCACGAAGTGGAGCTACAAGCCCAAGCCGCTCGCAGCGGCGCAGGGTGTCGCGTGCTGCGACGTGGTCAATCGCGGCGCCGCCTACGCAGATGGGCGTATTTTCTTCAACACACTGGATAATCGCACGATCGCGCTCGACGCCAAGACGGGAAAGGAATTGTGGAGCACCCAACTCGGAAACATCGAGCAGGGCGCGACGATGACGATGGCGCCGCTGGTCGCGGACGGCAAGGTGCTGGTCGGCAATTCGGGCGGCGAGATGGGCGTGCGCGGCTGGCTGGTGGCGCTCGACGCCGGCAGCGGCGCGATTGCGTGGAAAGCCTACACGACCGGCCCCGACAAAGACGTGCTGATCGGCAAGGATTATCGGCCTTTCTACGCGATGGACCGCGGGCGCGATCTCGGCGTGTCGACCTGGCCACCCGAGGCGTGGAAGACGGGCGGGGGCAATGTCTGGGGCTGGATCAGCTACGATCCCAAGCGGAGGCTGGTCTATTACGGCACCGGTAATCCGGGCCCGTGGAATTCGGCGCAGCGGCCGGGCGACAACAAGTTCACCACCGGCGTGTTCGCGCGCGACATCGCTACCGGCGGCGCGCGCTGGTATTATCAAACCACGCCGCACGACCTGTGGGATCATGACGACATAAACGAACAGATCCTGGTCGACATGCCGGTCGCCGGCCGGATGCGCGAGGTGATGGTCCGTCCCGCCCGCGACGGCTATCTCTACGTGCTCGACCGCGGCACCGGGCAGGTCCTGTCGGCGACACCCTATGGCTATATGACGGCGTACAAGGGTGTCGATCTCAAGACCGGACGCCTCATCCCCAATCCCGAGAAGCAGCCGACCGAAGGGCGCGTCGTCCGCGGCATCTGCCCGGCCGCGCCCGGTATGAAGGACTGGAATCCCTCGGCCTTCAGTCCGCTGACCGGACTCGTCTACATTCCGCGCAACAATCTGTGCATGGACTGGGGGAGCTTCGAGGCGAACTACATCGCTGGAACGCCGTATATCGGCGCCGACGTCAAATATTATGCCGGCCCCGGCGGTAATCGCGGTGCACTGACCGCATGGGATCCGGTTCACGCCAGGCCGGTGTGGGAGATCAAGGAGGATCTGCCGCTGTGGAGCGGCGCGCTCGCCACCGGCGGCGGGCTGGTCTTTTACGGAACGATGGACGGCTGGTTCAAGGCGGTCGACCAGCGCAGCGGCAAGGTGCTGTGGAAGTTCAAGACGGGATCGGGGATCATCGGTCAGCCGATCAGTTATCGCGGACCCGACGGGCACCAATATATCGCCGTGCTTTCAGGCGTCGGCGGCTGGTCGGGCGCCGTGGTCAGCGGCAATCTCGACACGCGCGATGCGACCGCGGCGGTCGGCTGGGGCGGCGTTATGGCCGACCTGCCCCAGAAGACCACGGCGGGAGGAATGCTTTATGTCTTCGCGCTACCGCACTAGCTGCGTCCTCCTTGCGGTGCTGGCGCTGCTCGCCGGCTGCGATCGCGAAGAGCGGCGCAGCCGCGGCACTCCGCTCGCTGAAGCAGCACTCGGCGGACCGCCCGAATCGATACTCCAGCCCGGTGGTGCGGTGCCCCCGCCACCCGATGCGCGCGCGGCAGACTTCGAGGAAAATGCCTACGCCGTCTCAAGAGGGCAGCAGCTCTTTCAGCAGATGAACTGCTCGGGCTGTCACGCCCATGGCGGGGGCGGGATGGGGCCGCCGTTGATGGACGACCAATGGCGCTATGGCGGGCGAATGGAGCAAATCGTCGCCTCGATCGATCAGGGACGGCCCAACGGGATGCCATCCTGGCGCGGAAAGCTGACGCCGCAGCAGATGTGGCAACTCGCCGCTTATGTCCGCTCGCTCTCGGCGCAGCCGCGCGAGGACGTGCTGTCCGGCCGTTCCGATTCGGAGAGCGCGACCGAGCCGCCGACGCTGCGCAGCCGCGAGCGGGTCATCCCCTCCTCGCCCGCGGGCGTCCAGGGGACGACGCCGTGACGCGCGGCCTGCGAGGGCTGGGTCTCACTTTCGCGCTCGCGGGTTGTCACGGCACGCAGTCGATGACCGAGGGCGCCGGGCTGCAGGGCGTCCAGTTCAGCAATCTGTTCACATTGTTCTCGGCGGTGACGGGTTTCTTCTACTTGCTGGTAATCGTCGGGCTCATCGGCGGGCTGATCCTGCGGCCGCGGGACGACCGCGCGGCGGTCGGCGAGAAGGCGGCCGGCGTTGGATTCCTGACATGGCTCGGCGGCGTGTTGCTCGGGCTCACCGCGCTTACCGTGGCAAGCTACGTCGCCGACCGTAATGTCGCCGCCGCCACCCCCGCCCACCCGCCGCTTGAGGTGCAGGTGACCGGCAACCAATGGTGGTGGGACGTCACCTACAGGAATGCCGATACCGGACAGGAGCTTCACACCGCGAACGAGCTGCACCTGCCGGTCGGCGTGCCGGTGCGCCTGACGCTCAACTCGAACGACGTGATCCATTCCTTCTGGGTGCCTGCGCTCGGCGGCAAGCAGGATCTGATCCCGGGCCGCACCAATATAATCACGCTGCTGCCGACCCGAACGGGCATTTATCGCGGCCAGTGCGCCGAGTTCTGCGGCGCGCAGCACGCGCATATGGCGATCGACGTGACAATCGAGCCGCGCGATGCGTTCCGTCGCTGGTGGGCCGCCGGATTGGCGCCCGCCGTGCCGCCCACCAATCCGCTCGCGCAGGCAGGCTATCAGTTCGTGATGACCCGGCAGTGCGCGAGTTGCCACACCATTTCGGGCACGCCCGCTTCCGGCCGGGTGGGACCGGACCTCACCCATCTCGCGAGCCGGCGCTCGATCGGGGCGGGCACCTTCCCGATGACGCGCGGGCATCTATTCGCGTGGGTCGCCGATCCGCAGGGCGCCAAGCGCGGCAACCAAATGCCCTATGTCGGCCTCGACGCCGATCAGTTGCGCGCCGTCGTCGCCTATCTGGAGGGGCTCAAATGAGCGAGATCGCGCGCGACGGCGAGACACTCAAAGGCGCCGAGCTCGAGGAGCGGCTGACGCGCACCTGGTCGCGCGCGCCAGGGCTGTGGGGCTGGATCACCACGGTCGATCACAAGGAGATCGGCCGACGCTACATTTGGACGGCGATGACGTTCATGGTGCTGGGCGGAATTCTTGCGGCGGTGATGCGCGCGCAGCTCGCGCGGCCCGAAAGCGGCCTGATCAGCGCCGATCGCTACAATCAGATATTCACGATGCACGGCACCACGATGATGTTCCTGTTCGCCGTCCCGGTGATGGAGGCGATCGCGATCTACATCATCCCGCTGATGGTCGGTACGCGCAACATCGCGTTCCCGCGGCTCAACGCCTTCAGTTACTGGACCTATCTCTTCGGCGCGCTGCTGCTGTGGGTCGGGTTCATTCTCAATATCGGGCCCGACGCGGGCTGGTTCATGTACACCCCGCTCTCAGGGCCTCAATTCTCGCCGGGAAAGCGCACCGACATCTGGGCGCAGATGATCACCTTCACCGAGGTCGCGGGCATAGCGGTCGCGGTCGAGCTCACCGCGACGATCCTCAAGTTCCGCGCCCCGGGGATGAGCCTCGGCAAGATGCCGCTGTTCGTCTGGGCGATCCTGGTCACCTCGATCATGATCATATTGTCCTTGCCGTCGGTGGCGCTCGCCTCGGCCATGCTCCTCTCGGACCGGTTGATCGGAACCCAGTTCTTCAACGCGTTCGAGCATGGCGACGCGCTGTTGTGGCAACACCTCTTCTGGTTCTTCGCGCATCCCGAAGTGTACATCATCTTTCTCCCCGCGACGGGGTTCGTCAGCCAGATCGTCGAGACGTTCACGGGACGGCGGGTGTTCGCCTATCCGGCGATGGTGCTGGCGCTGGTGGCAACCGGGTTCCTGAGCTTCGGCGTCTGGGTCCACCACATGTTCGCGACCGGCCTGCCGCGGCTCGGCTACGATTTCTACACCGCGTCGAGCATGGCGGTGGCGATCCCCGCGGCGATCCAGATCTTCTGCTGGATCGCTACGATCTGGCTGGGGCGGCCGCGCTTCACGGTGCCGTTTCTCTACGTGATCGCCTTCATCGTCACCTTCGTGATCGGCGGCCTGTCGGGCGTGATGGTGGCGAGCGTGCCGATGGATCTTGAACTCCACGATACCTATTTCGTGGTCGCGCACTTCCACTATGTGCTGATCGGCGGCGCGGTGTTTCCGCTGCTCGGCGCGATCACCTACTGGTTCCCCAAGTTCAGCGGCCGGATGCTGTCGGAAGGGCTCGGCAAAGCGGCGTTCTGGCTGGTGGTCGTCGGCTTCAACGTCGCCTTCTTCCCGATGCACCTGACCTGCATGCTCGGCATGCCGCGGCGCGTCTATACCTACCCGGCCAACATGGGGTGGAACGGCCTCAACCTGCTTTCCTCGCTTGGCGCCGTGGTGATCTGGCTGGGCGGGCTGATCTTCATCGCCAACGTCTTCCTGGCGCTGCGGCGCCCGCGCGGCGCTGCGGCAAATCCCTGGGGCGGCTCCAGCCTCGAATGGGCGACCGACTCGCCGCCGCCGCCCTACAATTTCGCGCACCAGCCGATCGCGACCGGCCATACACCCTTGTGGGACGTGACCGACGTGCTGCCGGTCATGACCGGCCTGCGGGTCGACGACCGCGAGCAGCTCATCACCACCGCGATCGAGGCCGTGCCCGACATCCGTTATCCCTCGCCCGAGCCGACGCCGTGGCCTTTGCTTTCCGCGATCGCGCTCGCCGCATTGTTCATCGGCTCGATCTTCACGCCTTGGGCGGTCGTGATCGGCACGGTCCCGCTCGCGATCGGCTTCATCGCCTGGTTCTGGCCCAAGAGCCCGCCCAGCAAGGAGCCGGTGATCGAATGAGCCTGCCCGTCCGCTTCGATGGCGATCTGGCCGATCTCCCGACGCACGGCTTCGGGCCGCGCAGCCTCACATGGTGGGGAATCGTCGGGTTCATGGTGGTCGAAGGCATGTTCTTCGCGCTGCTCTTCGCGGCCTATTTCTTCATTCTGGACAAGGAGCAGACCTGGCCGCCGCAACCTTATGCGCCGCCGGCGCTGCTCGCGGGGACGGTCTTCACAATGCTGATCGTGCTCACCGAAATACCCAATGCGGTGATTAAGCGCGCAGCGGAAAGATTCGATCTCAGGACCGTCCGCAAGGGGCTGGTCGTGATGAGCCTGTTGCCGCTGCCGCTGTTCGTGCTGCGCGGGTTCGAGTTCGCGTCCCTGAATGTGCTCTGGACCGACAATGCTTATGGTTCGATCCAGTGGGCGCTGCTCCTTACCCATACGATTCACCTGATCACCGACTGGGGCGATACGGCGGTGCTGACCGCCTTGATGTTCACCGAGCATGGCAAGGAAGCCAACCGGTTCGTCGATACGAGCGAGAATGCGGCCTATTGGCGTTTCGTCTGGGCATCGTGGCTGATCGTCTATCTGCTGATCTATTGGGTGCCGCGATGGCTGACGTGATGCGCGCGTTGCTCCCGTGGTCGGGCGTGGTCGGCGGTGCGGCGGGCTGGTTCGTCAGCCAGCAGGCCGGGTCGAACATGGTCTTTGCGCACTGCGCGAATGGTCAGTGGTGGGGGGTGGCGCTGGTGGGGCTTGCCGGTATCGCGCTGGCGATCGGCGGTGGGTTCCTGTCCTACCGAAGTTGGCGGGTGGAGCAGGAAGCGGGGAGTGGCCGGCGGTTCGTCGGGCTGCTCGGATTGCTGGTTGCCGCGTTGCTGGCTTTCCCGATCCTGATGCAGACGATCGCCGGATTGCTCGTGCCGGGATGCCTGTCGTGAGACGCCCGTTCGCTGCCATGCTGCTGATCGCGCTGCCGGGGGCGGCGTGCGCGCATCCCGGACATCCGCATGGCGAGCTGCCCGGCTGGACGCTCGACGCATCGGTCACGCTGCCGCTCGCGCTGGCGCTGTTGCTCTATGGCGTAGGCTTGGCGCGGTTGGGATGGCGCTCGCGGCAAGGCCAGGCCCGGTTGCGCCGAGAGGCCCGGCTGTTCGGCGCCGGCTGGCTGGTCCTCGCTATCGCGCTCGTCTCGCCGCTCCACGAAGCCGGCGAGCGGTCGTTCACGATGCACATGATCGAGCATGAACTGATCATGCTCGTCGCCGCGCTGCTGCTCGCGATCTCGGGAGCGGGTCCGGTGCTTCTCTGGGGTTTGCCGGCGGGCGCGCGGCGCGGGATCGGGCGCCTGCTCCACGCGCCTGCGATCAAGACGAGCTGGAAAAGCGTGTCGGGGCCGTGGATCGCCACTGCGCTCCAGGCAATCGCGCTATGGTTATGGCACGCCCCGGCCTTGTTCGATCGCGCGCTGGCAAGCGAGGGCTGGCACATCGTGCAGCATCTGAGCTTCCTCGTCACCGCACTCCTCTTCTGGTGGTCGATCGACCACACGCAAGCGCGCAGGCGCATCGGCGTGGCTGTGTTCTGCCTGCTCCTCACCGCCTGCGTGGGGGCGGCGCTCGGCGCACTGATGGCACTGTCGTCGAGCCCCTGGTATGCGGGCTATGCCGCAATGGGCATGACGCCTTACGGCCTCACGCCGGAGCAGGACCAGCAGATGGCGGGCCTGATCATGTGGATCCCGGGCGGGATCGTCCACATGGGGGCGGCGCTGGTGATCCTCTATCGCTGGCTTGCGCCGCAGGAGAGGCGTCATGCCGTCGCCACGGAATAGCAAGATCGCGCTGGGTCTCGCGGGTGCGCTGATCGTCGTCGTGGTCGGCGGCGTTCTGGGCGAACGCACCTATGAGCAACACGATCTTGCCGACCGCGCCGAGGCGTTGACCGGTGGTCGGGTCGCGCGCGGCAAGGCACTGTTCGCCGCTTATGGCTGCGGCGGGTGCCACAGTGTCGATGGCGTACCCCAGGCGCAGGGTCTGGTCGGACCGCCGCTCGACACGATCGCGCAGCGTGCGATGATCGGCGGGCGGCTCGCCAACACGCCGGCAAATCTCGAACGATGGATCCAGGATCCTCAGGCCAT
>JAEKMC010000023.1 GCA_019508115.1 Sphingomonas sp. | reverse complement strand
CTCGGCGACTGCCGGGGTCGATCCGATGCGCTGGGTGATGTCGCCGCCGCGGATTTTGGTCGACCAACCCTGACGCAGATTGAGCGGCAGCGCGGGATCGCCCATCGTCTTGGTCGCGTTACCGCCCGGCTGGGTCCAGCTGTCGTTGGCCGCGGGCTCCGGCACCACCACGGGTACGTCGGCCAGGCTTGGATCGGCGACGGCGTCGCTGCCGGTGTTGAGCACCGATACGCGGTTTCCGACCACGGCGGTCTTGGGGCCGCGATCCGTATTATGGTTGAAGATGCCGCAGCCGCCAAGCGAGGCGAGCAGGGCCAGCGCGAGGACGATCCGCCCGGTGCGCAAACGCTGAGTCATGATCATTCCTTGAGAGCGCCGGCGGGGGCGATTGGGGCCACATCCTGGCCGAGCGCGGTCGCCATGCCTGCGGCGCGGCTGCGCAACCCGACCGGCGCGTCGTTATCGCGCGCCACTGCCGCGAAGAGCGGACCGGCCAGGTCCTTCCGGTTCATCTTGAGATAAGCCATCCCGGTCAGCTCGGCCGCGGTTCCGAACCAGGGATTGGTGGCGACCGAGAGCGGCTTCAATTTGGCGACCACGTCGGCGGGCGGCAGCGAATCGAATTGCAGCGTGACCGCGCGGATGGTCGCCAGATCGCGGATCGCCTGCGGCATGGCCGCATCGTCGGCAATCGCCCGATAGGCTTTGGCGCCGCCGGCTGGATCGGTCTTGGCGGTCAGGCTGGCTTGGGTCAGCCTGGCGAGCGCGCGATAGCCCTCGCGCGGCGAGTTGGCGAGCGCCGCGAGGCGCGCGTCGCCCGGCGTCGCGCTGCCGACTTCGGCCGCGCCGAGCACTTGAACGAACTGCTCGCCATCCTGTCCGGCCTGCTCGGCCTTGTGGCTTCGCCACCAGAGGAAGCCAGCCAGAGCGATCAGGAACAAGCCGACCAGTATCGCGCCCGCCGTGCCCCATTTCCTGGCGAGGCCGGTCATCTGGTCGCGACGGAGATTCTCATCGACTTCGCGTAGAAACGCTTCGTTTTCAGTAGGCGTCAGCGCCAAGCGGCCTCTCCTGGAATGCCGCGCGCTTGCGGCCGGTCCGCCTCTCTAGCGCCGAGTCTTGCTGAACGAAAGCTGTGCGAGACAGATTGATTGGCGCGCTCCCGAGCTCAGGCGGCCGATCCCCCTGCCCCGCCCGCAACGATTTCGTGATGCTCGACATGTTCGGGCCGGGTGAGGAGGTAGCGATCGTCCTCCGGATAATAACGCGCGGTCGCGATATCCTCGCCGGCAAAGGCGCGGACGGCGTCGAGTGAGACCCACCAGCTGAGCGTCGCGACTTCCGTCGTGCCGTCGCCCAGGTCGCGCATCGTCATCTGATAGCCGCGATTTCCAGGGGTCGCGGTGTAATCCGTGCCGCCGGTGCCGGCGATATAGTCGCGATAAGCATCCCGATCGGCGGTGCGGATCAAGGCCGCCCAGCGCCGGAGGATCATGCCCTTGATGTGTTCCTGGCCCGCCACGTCGCTTTCGCTCCTCTCCGGTCTTCCGCGGCATCGTGCCAGCTCGCGCGGGAAGGAGGAAGGGGGTGCATCCGTTCTGCCGGATATTAACGCGATGGTCCGCGTTATCGCTCGACGCGGGGCCTGCCCTATCGCGTTCGTTAGGTTACCGAGGGGATTGCGGATGGACGAGACGCCGGGGCAATCGCGCCCGAAGCTTGCATGCCAGGTGAATGGCAGCCCAATCTCCGCCGAGGTCGAGGCGCGCACGACCTTGCTCGATTTCCTGCGCGATCGCCTGCACCTGACCGGCACGAAGAAAGGATGCAACGAGGGCGCCTGCGGCACCTGCACCGTGCTGATCGACGGCAAGCGGATGAACGCCTGCCTCACGCTCGCGATCCAGTGCAACGGCCGCGATGTCACCACGATCGAAGGCATCGGCAGCACGGAGGCGCTGCATCCGGTGCAACAGGCCTTCATCGCGCATGATGCATTCCAATGCGGCTATTGCACGCCCGGCCAGATCGTCTCGGCCATCGCCTGCATCGCCGAGGGCCATGCCGCCGATGGTGATACGGTGCGCGAGTGGATGAGCGGGAACATATGCCGTTGCTCCGCCTATCCCCAGATCGTCGCGGCCGTGCTGGACGCGGCCGGGAAGACGGAGGCACGGCACGATGCGTGATTTCGCGTATTCGGTTGCGAACTCGCTCGACCAGGCGATTGCCGCCGATGGCGCGCACCGCATGCTGATCGCGGGCGGGACCGAGTTGCTCAACTGGTTCCGCCTGGGCGTCGCGGCGCCGGATCATGTGGTCGATCTGGCCGGCATCGAAGGCCTGAAAGCGATCGAGAGCGATGGCGACAGGCTGACCATCGGCGCGCTCGCGACATTGGCGGAGGTCGGCGAGAATATGGCGGTCCGCGCGCATGCCGCCGTCCTGGCGCAGGCCTGTCTGGCCGCCGCCTCGCCGCAGATACGCAATCGGGCGACGATCGGAGGCAATGTGCTGCAGAAGACGCGCTGCGCCTATTTCAGGGCGGAAGAGCCGCTCCCCTGGGGTTGCAACAAGCGCCATGCGGGAACGGGCTGCGCCGCGCTGGAAGGCATCAATGACCGTCACGCGATCTTCGGCTGGACCGAACAATGCGTCGCGGTGCAGCCATCGGACCCGGCGGTCGCGCTCGCCAGCCTCGACGCCGAGATCGAGATTGCCGGCCCCTCCGCGCGCCGCATCATACCCGCCGCCACATTCCACCTCACCCAGCGCGAGGCCGCCGATCTGGGATTGGACCCGGCGCAGGCCGAAACGCGGCTGCAACCAGGGGAGGTGATCACCGGTTATCGCGTGCCGATCCGGAGCGCGGCGCGGTCCGCTTATGTGAAGGTGCGCGAGCGGGCGAGCTACGAATATGCGCTCGTATCCGCCGCGGCCGTGATCGAGCTCGACCAGGGCGTGATCGCGCGCGCCGCGATCGCCTTGGGATCGGTCGCGCAGAAACCATGGCGCCTTGCGGAGGCGGAGGCGCGGATCGTCGGGCTGCCGCCGACGCGTGAGGCCCTGTTGCCGGTACTGAAGCAATGTTTCGGCGATGCGCGGCCACTGGCGGACAATGGATATAAGATCGCGATGGCCGCCGGCGCGGCCACGCGCGCGATCGTGGAGGCCGCGGCATGACGATCGGCCAGCCCACCCGGCGTTATGAGGCGCCGATCAAGGTCACGGGCGCGGCCCGCTATGCCGCCGACAATTATCCCGACGACATGCTGTACGGCGTGATCGTGGCGTCGCCCATCGCGGCCGGGACGTTGAAGGAGGTCGACACGAAGCGCGCCGAGGCGATTCCGGGCGTGGTGCGGATCGTGACGCGCGCGGACATGCCCCCGCTCGGCGAGGTGAAGATGCCCGCCGCCGTCACGCACATGCCGCTCACCACCGACGAGATACAATGGGAGGGGCAACCCGTCGCAATCGTGCTCGGCGAAACACTGGAGGCCGCCGAGGAAGCCGCCGCGCTCGTCCGCGTCGAAGTCGAGGCGGCGTCCGCCGCCACGCCCGGGCATGGCCAGCTCGAAAGACCGGAAGCCAATTTCGCCCCTGCCTATGACCAGAAGGGCGATGTCGCGGGCGGACTGAAGCGGGCCGAAATCGTGGTCTCGGAAAGCTATTACCAGCCGACGCGCAACCATAATCCGATGGAGACATCGGCAACGGTTGCCGCCTGGGAGGGCGACAGCCTCACCTTGTGGGACGCGTCCCAGATGAGCCTGAACCCGCTCGAGGTGATGAAGGCGGTGTTCGACCTCCCGCAGGACAAGGTGCGGGTGATTTCGCCGCATACGGGCGGCGGGTTCGGGGTGAAGGGCTATGTCTGGCCGCACGTGATCCTGGCCGCGGCGGCGGCGAAGGTGGCCGGGCGGCCGGTCAAGATCCAGCTGACGCGCGCGCAGCAATATGGCCAGGCGGGCCACCAGCCCGAATGCCGGCAGAAGATCACGTTGGGCGCGATGGCGGACGGCACACTGGTCGCGATGCGGCACGAGGCGATCAACACGACCGCGATCAAGGACACGCAGTTCGAGCAAACCGCGATGGCGACGCGGACTTATTATGCCTGCCCGGCGATCGAGCTGGATCAATATGTCGAGCGCATCAACCTGATCCAGTCGACGCCGATGCGCGCGCCCGTCGAAGGGCCGGGCAGCTGGGCGCTGGAAAGCGCGATGGACGAATTGGCGATCAAGCTCGGCATCGACCCGCTCGACCTGAGGCTCAAGAATTTCGCGGAGACCGATCCGTTCGACGGCAAACCCTGGTCCTCCAACAAATTGCGCGAGGCCTATGCGGAAGGCGCGGAGATATTCGGATGGCGGCGCAGGCACGAGATGCCGCGCGAGGACAGCGTGTGGAAGATCGGGCGCGGCATGTCGATGGCGAGCACTTTCTGCGCGCGCTTTCCGGGTCAGGCGCGTGTGCGGATCGAGGCGGACGGCCGGGTCTGTGTCGAGGCGAGCGCGAATGACATCGGCACGGGCAACCAGACGGTGTTCCAGCTCGTCGCCGCCGAAGCTTTGGGCACCGATCCGGACAATGTGACGATCCGCTGGGGCGATACGCGCTATCCGCCGGCCGGGCCGGTCTATGGCAGCTCGCAGACGATCGGCATGGGCGGAGCGGTGCGGCTCGCCGCGCTCGACGCGCGGTCCAAGCTCGAACCTCATGGCGCGGCGAAAAATGGGCCGATCGATCTCGCCGCGCTGATGCGCGCATCCGGACAGGCGGAGATCGTCGGCGAAGGCAGCTTCGAGCTCGGCGGCGCCCCCGTGAGCTTCAACGGCAGCGGCACCCCGCATGCGATGCAGTCATGGGGCGCGAATTTCGTCGAGATCGGCGTCGACCGCGATCTCGGCCTGATCCGCCTGCGCCGCGTGGTCGCGCGCTATTCGGCGGGACGGATCATCAATCCGCTCGCCGCGCGCAGCCAGATGATCGGTTCGATCACCTGGGAGTGGGGCAAGGCGACGATGGAAGCCTCGCTGATCGACCATCGTCATGCCCGGTTCCTCGCCAAGAATCTATCGAACGTCGCCGTCCCGGTGAATGCCGACATACCGCATGACGCGATCGACGTCGGCTTCGTCGAGGAGCATGACGAGCGGGCCGGACCGACGGGAGCGCGCGGGATTGGCGAGCTTGGCGGCACGGGCGTGGCCGCGGCCGTCGCCAACGCGGTTTACGACGCGGTCGGCGTGCGCGTGCGGGCGGTTCCTATCCTGCCGAAACACATCCTCGAGGCGCTCGGATAGGGAAAGCGGCGTGCGATCACGCGCCTATCCGGCGAACAAGGCAGCGTAGCGCTCCGGCTTAAAGCCGACCTCCATTGCGCCGCCTTTCTCCAGGACCGGTCGCTTGATCATGGAGGGATAAGCGATCATCAGCGCGATCGCCTTGTCCCGCGTCAGGTTCGCCTGATCGGCCTCGGGCAGCTTGCGGAAGGTGGTCCCGGCGCGATTGAGCAATACCTCCCAGCCCACGATATCGCTCCAGCGCGCGAGCTCGGCCTCGGTCACGTCGCGCTTTTTATAGTCGTGGAAATCGTAGGCGATGCCGTGGCCATCCAGCCAGGCGAACGCCTTCTTCATCGTGTCGCAATTCTTGATGCCGTGAATCGTGGCGACGGGCATTGCGGATCTTTCTTTCGGGCGGCAGGAAAAGGCCGGAGCGTAGCTCGGCCTTCAGCCTAACCGCGCCCAGTCCACGCCTTCCAGCACATAGGGCGCGAACAGGAAATCCCGAATCCCGACAATCTGGCCTTCCAGCCAGTCGATCAGGACAAAATGAGCCGGGCTTTCCGTCGAGCCGGTGCCATCGAAAACCAGCATGGCCGCCCGCCCTTCGACCGCGCCGAAGGCGAATCGCCATTTCGTCTCTTCGGCATAGCGCGTGAAATATAGGCCGATCTTTTCGCGCCCTTCCAACTGGAGCCGATTCACCAAATCCAGCTTCACGTCGTTGCCGAGCATAGCGCGGATCGCGTCGAAATCGCCGCTTCGAAACAGGTCGACGTAGGCGGCGATCTTCCGCCGGTCCGGGTCCGACATCAGCGGCAGCCTTATGTCTTCAGGCGCCTGCGCGAGATGCCGCAGCGCGGCCCGCGCGCGTTGAAGCGCCGATTTGGCGGCCGCGGGCGAACATTCGGCGATGCTTGCGATCTCCTCGATCGAATGCCCCAGAACATCCTTGAGGATCACCGCGCAACGCTGAAGCTCGGGCAGCCGAAGGAAGGTCTGAAAGCTGATCGCGACGACGTCCGCCTCGGCCAGGGGCGCGGCCTCCATATCGTGGGTGAGCGGAGCCACCGTGTTCCGCGCCCGATGGCGCAGGAAATCGAGGCTCGCATTGTGGGCGATGCGAAACAGCCAGCCTTCGAAATTGTCCACCTCGGCACCCTGCGCGCGTGCGTGAAGAGCTTTGACAAGGCTATCCTGCAAGACATCCTCGCCAGTGACGACCGATCCCGTCATGCGCGCGCAATAACGGTGAAGGCGCGGCCTGAGCGCTTTGAGACGCTCCTCGAATTCCTCCATGTCCATGTGTCGGGTAATCGGCCTGCCGCCGATCGATTCGTCAACCATCGTGGCTCAAAGCTCTCGATTGTCGAAAAGGTGGATTTGAACGCCCGATTCATCGGGTGCGAAGAGCCGGCGGTCCACGCCCGCGGCTTGGCCTTCCGGGCTTGCGAACGCTTTTTCGATCGCCGCGAGGTCGTCGAAATACAGTGTCGCGATCCGATGAACATCGGACAATCCCACCGGCGTCGCGATGGGACCGTCGCTGATTTCATATTTCCTGAGCCCCGGAATGGCCTTGGCGAGAGGCACATGGATGTCGAAATAATGCCGATCGAACGCCTCGACGTTTTCCGGCGTCCGATAAATAACCACCATTCGAGCCATCGTGCTTCTCCTTTACTGCCAGTCCCACAAGCCTTCTGAGGCTCGCGCATGCATCAGGACGATAGGGAAAGCGGAAACGGATCGCGGTGCGGAATATCTGGCCGCCTTTTTTTGATTCAGGCGTCGATGAATGCCTGGACGCGGTCCGCCACGATCCGCCCCGCACGGCTGTTCAAATGCACGCCGTCGGTGTGAAACAGCCAGCCATTACGGCGCGCGACAGCGTCGGGGCTCTGCCGCAGCACCAGCACGCGAAAGGCATCGCGATAGAAGGGAAGAAAGTTGAAGGCGGTGAAGGCCCGGCCGGGCGAGGCGCGAATTGCCTCGGCGAACGCCTCGTAGAGCGGGATATAGGAACAGCCTTCGTCACGCGCCACGGTCGCGATGATCGCGGAATAGTGTTCGATCCGCCGGTTGAGCGCGCTCTGGAACGGGTCGTCCGAATCCGGTGCTTCCCCCATCGGAGGGAGCGAACAGAGACCGATGTCCGCCGCCGTCTCGCTTTTCAGCCTTCGCGCGATCTCGGTCAGAGTCTCGTGGAACCAATCAGGCGATGGATCGCGTGGGAGGCGCTTCCACAGACTGAACAACCGCCGCACCTTGCGCGACACGAGCGCAAGAACGTCATTCCCACCGACCCAGACGATCGCCTTGGCAGGACGACAGGCGAGCACCTTCGGCAGGCGCTGCAACGCATTATAGGCCAGATCTCCACCGACGCCGAAATTCCGGAACTCGAATTGCGCGTTGCGCGGCTGGCGGCGAAGCTCCGCGACCCAATCGAATGCCTGGCCCTTGCCCGCGGTGCTGCTCGATCCGAGACAGGCCACGATTTTTCGATCAGAAATCGTCATGGCATATGGCACAGTGCGCAAATGGGCCGATCCGTTCCATCGACAGCGACACCCCTGTTGCGGTTCCGGGCGAAGATCGAGATCAACGGCATAAACCCGTTCGTGTTAGTCGACGCGGCCTGCGCGGCCCGACTCAAGGAAGGCTGGCGCAAGCCGCTTCCGGTGCAGGTCCAAGTCAACGGCAAACCGGAGACGCCCTGGCGTATCAACCTGATGCCGCGCGGGGACGGAAGCTTCTATCTCTATCTCCACGAGCAGGTTCGCGACGCCTCCGGGACGGGGGTAGGCGATATCGTCGATATCGGAATCCGGTTCGACGACGAGTATAAAGCCGGCCCCGTGCACCCCATGCCCTTATGGTTCAGCGAAGCGCTGGAGCGCGACGATCGGGCAAGACAAGGTTGGGAGGCGCTGATCCCGAGCCGGAAGAAGGAAATCCTGCGTTATTTCGCGCAGTTGAAATCGCCCGAAGCGCAGGCCCGCAATTGCGCGCAAGCGCTGCATGTACTGGCCGGAGGGAAAGCGCGTTTCATGGCACGGGACTGGAATGCCGATGCCGAGGGCGGGTGACGCCACGCTAGCTAGGAATGCGCCGGCATGATCCTGATGATGGCCGCCCTGGCGTCGGTTCTGATGATGGCACATACCGCGGCGACGGACCTCGTCTCGATGAGCATGCGAAACATCGCGCAACTTGTCAGCGCGAACAGGAGGTCCGCGGTATCGCGCCGGGCGGCAGCGGGCGTCCGCTCCCCGGCAATTCGCGCGACCAGCTTCTCGAGGGATCGTCTCCGGCGTTCGTTGCGTTCGAAAAGCGCCTGGGCAAATTCGGAATCGACCGCGGCCGCGTCATGCAATCGGGCCACGGCTGGATCGCTCCCCCAGAAATCACAGAAGATGGCGATCAACTGGTCGATCCCCTTCCAGGGGTCCGGCTCGGCCATCGCATCCTTGAGCCGAACGAGTTGCCCTCGTCGCGCGATGTCGTCGAAAACGGCCTCGAGCAGTCCGCGCCGCGATCCGAACTGGTTGTAGACCGTAAGCCGCGTCACATCCGCGGCCTTGGCGACAGCCTCCAGCGAGAAGCCCGTGATACCATCCGCCTCGCGCAGGAACCGCGCGGCAGCCTGGATCACCCGTTCCTTTTTTTCGGCGGCTGCCGCGGCTCGCGCCACGCTGACATAGGAACGCCTCGCCACATTTTATCCCTTGAGTTTCAGTAATCGCCTTGTATATCGAATTCACCCTACTCCCTGGATTTGATGCCATGCAATGGGCGCTCGTTATAGCCATATCGGTCCATGTCCTTGCCGCCACGTTCTGGGCCGGCTCCACATTCACGACGGCGCGACTGGCTGGAGCCGGAAGCGAAAAGCTCTTCGTTCCACAGCTGACGGCGGCTCTCCTCGCAATCGGCGCCGGTAGCTATCTTTGGCACACGCTGCATGAAGGCGCCTTCGGAACCATGGAGCGACTCTTGGCGACAGGTGCCGGGGCCGCAATCCTGGCTTTCGTGATTCAGGTGACAGTCGTCGGCGGGGCGCTGCGGCAGTTGCGCAAAGCCAATCCCGGCAATCCCGGCATTCCATCGCGCGTGGTGATTGGCCAGCGCGCCGCGGCCATCCTGCTCGCGATCACGGCCGTGACCATGGCCGCCGCCCGCTACGCCTGAAGGCGGACAGTCCCGAGGTTCATGTCGGATCCCAGGGCGTTTCCAACGACCCAGGGGCACGCATAATAATCCTTGATGCGATCGATGACGCGACCGGCGACATGGACGCGCACCGGCCACCCGACCCGCCACTGACCGCCCTGCGGGAAGAGCACGAGCAGGACATGCTCTCCGTCGATCGTCCCCAGCTCCATCCTCCACCCCTCCTGGTTTCGTTCATATTCGACGAAATAGGGAGAATCTCTGAGCAGGCCGTCGAAGCAGTCGGTGACGCGCAACCGCGCATCGGCGCTGGTAAGGCTCCGCACGCCATCCCAGTCATGCCGGTTGAAGAGGTCGACATAGCGCTGCAAGAGCCGCGCGGTATCGGGATCGAGCGGACGGCTCGGTTCGCCGGCAGGCTCAGCGGGCAAGCCGGCGAGCTTCGTCCGCCCACGGGCGAGCGCGGATTTGACGCCGCCAACCGTCGAGTCCACGAGGTCCGCGGTCTCCTCCAGCGAATAGTCGAACACGTCCTTCAAGAGGATGCAGGCGCGCTCCTTGGGCGGCAGGTGGCCGACCAGCCGTTCGATCGCGCGACGAGCATCGGTTACCGCCGGCTCCGCGCCGACGCCGTCGGTCTCGACCGAATTGGCGCGCTCCGCGCGCTCGCGCGCGGCGCGCCGCCGCAGGAAATCGATGCAGCGATTGTGCGCGATGCGAAACAACCAGGCTTTCAACCTGCCGGCATCGTCGAGCGTCTCGATCT
>JAEKMC010000077.1 GCA_019508115.1 Sphingomonas sp. | reverse complement strand
GCGATAGAATCCACGGCCATGAAGCCGACATTGTGCCGGTTGAGCGCATATTCCGCACCCGGATTGCCGAGGCCGACCCAGAGCTGCACGATGCGAGGACCCCCTCTCCCCTTCAGAGGAGAGGGCTCGGGAGAGGGGACTGACGGAGCGATGGCGCTCCCCTTTCAGTCCCGACTCCCCCTCTCCCAACCCTCTCCCCCGAGGGGGAGAGGGCTTTTGGGCTTAAGCTTCGGGCGTCTCGCCTTCGGCGGCTTCGGTCTCGGTATCGCCTTCGCTCGACTTGAGCGCCGACGGGGCCACGATCGTCGCGACGGTGAAGTCGGTCTCGGCGTGGTTGACCTTGGCACCGGCCGGAAGCGCGACCTGCGAGATGTGGATCGACGAACCGACCTCGAGCCCCGCCAGCGAGATGCTGATCTCGTCGGGGATGTCGGCGGCGTCGACGATCAGCTCCAGCTCGTGCGCCACGACGTTGAGCACGCCGCCACGCTTGATGCCGGGGCTCTGCTCTTCGTCGGTGAACACGACCGGCACGTTGACGTGCACGCTGGTGTGCTCGCCGATGCGCAGGAAGTCGACATGGAGCGGACGGTCATTGACCGGATGGAACTGGACGTCCTTCGGCAGGGTGCGGATGACTTCGCCGCCGGCGCCCTCGATCATCACGACCGAGTTCATGAAGTGGCCGGTGTTGAGCATCTTGACCAGGACCTTCTCCTCGACGTGGATCGAGAGGGCTTCCTGCTTGTTGCCGTAAACCACGGCGGGGACGCGGCCTTGAAGACGCATTGCACGGGAGGCTCCCTTGCCAGCCCGTTCGCGCGTCTCGGCCGACAGAGTGAGCGCTTCGCTCATATCGTGTCTCCAGTTCGCTTAAGTGAATGTGACCCGCCAGCCTCCAGGGATGACCTGACGGGGAGGCGCGCCTGTAGCGGAAAGGGTGTGGATAGGCAACTGACGGGTTCCCCGTCACCCTGAACTTGTTTCAGGGTCCATTCCGCGGCGAGGCACTGACCTCACCGATGGATGCTGAAACAAGTTCAGCATGACGGTTGCTGGTGACGGTTAGGGATTGGGAAGAGGCGGGAAGCCTAATCCAACGGCGAGATCGACCCAATGCGGGTTATCCTGCTCGATCAGGTTGATCTTCCAGTCACGGTGCCAACGCTTGAGCTGCTTTTCGCGGGCAATCGCAGATGGCATACCGTCGAGTATCTCGAAGCGGACCAGCTTCTTCACGTCATATGTTTTTGTGAAACCGGGATTCGAGCCATTCCTGTGCTGATAAAGCCGCGCCATCAGGTCTGACGTCACGCCAATGTAGATCGTGCCTATGCGTCAGCTGGCCAGGATATAGACGCACGGTTGCCTCTCCCGCATCGACGGAGTTTGCCTCCTGATGGATGCTGAAACAAGTTCAGCATGACGCGCATTATTGAATGCGCGTCACCTTCAAGCCCTTGTCGGCGAGCATCCTCTGCACCGAATCCGGGCCCACGAGGTGCCCCGCCCCGACTGCGACGAAGACGGTGCCGGGCTGATCGAGCCGCTTCGTGATCGCGTCCGCCCATTTGCGGTCGCGCTGGCGGATCAGCAGGTCGCGGAGCGCGGGGGTGAATTCGGGGTCGTCGGCGAAGCTCTTTTCGATCGCGGCGGGATCGCCTTTCTCCCACGCGGCGATCATCTTGACGAAATCGGCCTTGGCCTTGGCGGGATCGTCGAGCGTCGCCACCAGGAAGGCGCGCTGCGCGCTTTCGGGCAATCTGTCGAAATAGCCGAGCTGGATCTCGGCGGTCTCAAACCCCTCGACCGGCTTTTTGGCGGAGCGGAACAAGGCGGTGAGTTGCGGTTCGACGCCGGGGCTGGCGGCGGCATCGACCCCGATCTGCTGAAGCGCGGGGCCGGTCAGCATGATCGCCGCCGCCCAGCTCTTCATCCCGTCGAGGAATGTGGACGGCAGGCCGCTCGCCTTGACCAACGCGGCGAGCGACGCGCGCTTGGCGGGCGGGACGCGCTCGGCGAGCGGAGGCAGGCCCTTGGCGGTGCCGATCTTCATCAGCACGGTCGCGACCTGGCCTGGATCCTGATCGAGCACGGCTTCGAGCGTCAGCGACTGCGCGCTGTCCACAGCCTGCCTGATGGCGGGATCCATCCAGACCGTGCCGGCGGGCAGGATGTGGATCGTCCCGAACAGATAGATTGTCGTGTCCGCGTCGGCGACCTTCCAAAGCGCGGGATGCGCCCGCTCGCTTTGGGAAGGCTGGGCTGGGGCGGCGGCGAGCAGGAGAAGCGGGGCGAGCAGGCGGAGACGGCGCATGCATTCCCTATCCCCTCGCCTTGACCCTCGCGCAAGGGTCCGCCAAACGCCGCAGTCTCGATTTAACCGCGATTTTCGGAGTTTTCCTTGGCCGACGCCAAGCCGCTCAGCTTTCAAGCGCTCATCCTGACGCTCCATGATTATTGGAGCGCGCAGGGCTGCGTCATCCTGCAGCCCTATGACATGGAGATGGGCGCGGGCACCTTTCACCCGGCGACGACGCTACGCGCGCTCGGCCCGAAGCCGTGGAAGGCGGCCTATGTCCAGCCCTCGCGGCGGCCGACCGACGGGCGTTATGGCGAGAATCCGAACCGGCTCGGCCATTATTATCAATATCAGGTCATCCTGAAGCCGAGCCCGCCCAATTTGCAGGAATTGTATCTGGGGTCGCTCGAGCGGATCGGGATCGACACCAGGAACCACGACATCCGCTTCGTCGAGGACGATTGGGAGAGCCCGACATTGGGTGCCTGGGGGCTGGGCTGGGAGGTCTGGTGCGACGGGATGGAGGTGACGCAATTCACTTACTTCCAGCAGGTCGGCGGGTTCGACTGCAAGCCGGTCGCGGGCGAGCTCACCTACGGGCTCGAGCGGCTGGCCATGTATATCCAGGGCGTCGACCGCGTGTACGACCTCGCTTTCAACGACGAGGGCGTGACCTATGGCGACGTCTTTCTGGAGAATGAGAAGCAGTTCAGCGCCTATAATTTCGAGGCGGCGAACACGGACACGCTCTTCAAGCAATTCACGATGGCGGCGGACGAGGCCAAGGCGCTGATCGAACGCAAGCTCCCCCTCCCCGCTTACGACCAGGCGATCAAGGCGAGCCACATCTTCAACACGTTGCAGGCGCGCGGGGTGATCTCGGTCGCGGAGCGCCAAGCTTATATCGGCCGGGTGCGCGAGCTGGCGAAGGGCGCGTGCGAGGCGTGGATGGCGCATAATGGGTGGGACGCGTGATGGGGGTTAGTTTGCCCTCTCTCCCCTTGCGGGAGAGAGATGGAGAGAGGGGTTTGACCGAGGCGGCTCGATGCCGTCGAGGGCAAATCTTGCTCGCTATCGCTCGCGCCCCTCTCCCAACCCTCTCCCACAAGCATGTCCTGAGCGACGCCGCAGGCGGCGTCGAAGGGGGGAGAGGGCTATGAGCGCCGACTTCCTGCTCGAACTCCTGTCCGAGGAAATTCCCGCGCGGATGCAGGAGAAGGCATCCGCCGACCTGCAACGCCTGTTCGAGGCCGAGATCGCCAAGGCCGGTCTCGCCGCGGAGGCGATCGAGACCTACGCGACGCCGCGCCGGCTTGCGCTGATCGCGCGCGGGCTGCCCGCCACGACCCAAGCCGTGTCGGAGGAAACGAAGGGTCCGAAGGTCTCCGCACCGCCGCAGGCGCTCGAAGGATTCCTGCGCAAGACCGGACTAACGCGCGAGCAACTGATCGAGCGCGACGGCATCCTGTTCGCAATTGTTGAGAAGCCGGGCCGGCCGACCACGCACGTCCTTCACAACGCCATTCAAGCCATCGTCCATAATTTCCCCTGGCCGAAGTCGATGCGATGGGGGGCTGCATCGTCGTCCAGTTCGAGCTTGCGATGGGTGCGACCTCTTCGGGGAATCGTCGCCATTTTTGGTGACGAGGTCCTGAACGGTGCGATCGAGCTCGGGGGCGACCAGAAGGTTCCTTACGTTGCGACCACTTATGGCCACCGTTTCCATCATCCGGGGCCGATCACGATCGGATCGGTCAAGGATTATGCTGAGAAGCTCCGCGCCTGCCATGTGATCCTCGATCCGGCCGAGCGGCGCGGGATCATCGAGGGCGGCGCGCGCGCGCTGGCCGAAGCGCGCGGCCTGAGCGTCATTCCCGATGCGGGGCTGGTGGCGGAGAATGCGGGGCTGACCGAATGGCCGGTGCCGTTGCTCGGCGATTTCGACCCGGCCTTCCTGGAGGTGCCGCGCGAGGTGATCCAACTCACCATGCGCACCAACCAGAAATATTTCGCGTGCGTGGAGGCGAACGGCAAGCTGGCGCCCAGCTTCATCTGCACCGCCAATATCGTGGCGGAAGATGGCGGCGCGGCGATCGTGAACGGCAACCGCAAGGTGCTGGCCGCGCGGCTGTCGGACGCGAAATTCTTCTGGGAGCAGGACCTCAAGGTACCGCTGGCCGAGCAGGCGAAGAAGCTCGATCAGATCGTGTTCCATGAGAAGCTAGGGACGGTTGCGGATAAGGTTGATCGGGTTGCCAAGCTGGCGCGGTGGCTGGTCGAGGAAGGCGTCGTTCCTTCGGCGGGATCGTTCCCCGGCGAAAGCCGGGGCCCAGCTTCCACCGCAGATCTGGGCCCCGGCTTTCGCCGGGGAACTGAAGAACGCACGCGCCTCGCCGACATGGCCGAGCAGGCGGCGCGGCTGGCGAAGGCGGATCTGGTCACCGGCATGGTGGGTGAATTCCCTGAACTGCAGGGGGTGATGGGCGGCTATTATGCGCATGCCGAAGGGCTGCCGCATGAAGTCGCTGATGCGATCCGGGATCATTATAAGCCGGTTGGACAAGGCGATGACGTGCCGACGGCGCCGGTGACGGTGGCGGTGAGTCTAGCGGACAAGCTCGACAGACTTCTGCAGTTTTTCGCCATCGACGAGACGCCGACCGGATCAAAAGATCCGTTCGCGCTACGACGCTCCGCACTCGGCGTTATCCGTCTACTGACTCAAAATGGGCTTCGCCTCGCGATTCCGGCGGAGCTGCTCGACTTTTTCGCCGACCGCCTCAAGGTCCAGCAACGCGAGGCCGGTGTTCGACACGACCTGATCGACGCGGTGTTCGCGTTGGGCGGCGAGGATGATCTGGTGCGCCTGCTTGCACGGGTGAAGGCGTTGCAGGCGTTTATCTCGACCGAGGACGGAGCAAACCTGCTCGCGGGGTACAAGCGGGCGGCGAATATCCTGCGAAAAGAGGAATGGGCCGGAACCGGCGAGGCTAAGCCCCTGCCCTACACGCCCGAACCAGCCGAGTCGGCGTTGATCGCGGCACTCGACGCGGCCGAATCCGCTGCCGACGCTGCCGTTAAGGATGAAAATTTCGAGGCGGCGATGGCTGCGCTCGCGGGGTTGCGGGCGCCGATCGATGCGTTTTTCGATAGCGTTACCGTCAACGATGCCGATCCCGTGAAGCGGGAGGCGCGGCTGGAGTTGCTCGCGCGAATCCGCGGCGCGGTGCATCGTGTGGCCGATTTCTCGAAGATCGAAGGATAGCGCTAACGCTGCGCAGGCGAACACATTAGGGCTATTCGCCCCGGTCGCGCCTGGGTTGATTGGATATATTTGCAGGCCTAGCGCTTCGCGAACCGAGACGGTGGAAACGGTTCAGGGAGCGCGTTGGAGATGGCGAGTGTGCCGATGAGCGTCGAACAGGAACGTTACGTCTATCGGTTCGGCGGGGGCGTTTCCGACGGCGGAAACGGTGACAAGAATTTGCTCGGCGGCAAGGGCGCGAACCTTGATGGAATGGCGGGGATCGGCCTGCCCGTCCCGCCCGGCTTCACCATCTCCACGCCGATGTGCACGCGTTATTATGAGGAAGGCGGCGCTTTCCCCGACAGCCTGCGCGCCGAAGTGGCCGAGGGTATCGCGCATATCGAAAAGGTGACGGGCAAAAGGTTCGGCGACACCGCCGATCCCTTGCTCGTTTCGGTCCGTTCGGGCGCACGCATCTCGATGCCGGGCATGATGGATACGGTGCTCAACCTCGGCCTCAACGACGCGACGGTCGAGGGACTGGCCAAGGTTTCGGGCGACGACCGCTTCGCGTGGGACAGCTATCGCCGCTTCATCCAGATGTATGCCGACGTGGTGCTGGAGCTGGACCATGGCGCGTTCGAGGAAGCGCTGGAGATCGCCAAGGAGGATCGCGGCGTCAGCCTGGATACCGAGCTGACCGCGGGCGACCTCAGGAGCCTGGTCAAGACCTATAAGGGCCTGGTCGAGGAGCAATGGAACCAGCCCTTCCCCCAGGACGTGCACGACCAATTGTGGGGTGCGATCGGAGCGGTGTTCGGATCGTGGCAGTCGGACCGCGCCAAGGTCTATCGCCGGCTGCACGACATTCCGGGCGACTGGGGCACCGCGGTCAACGTCCAGGCGATGGTGTTCGGCAATATGGGCGACACGTCCGCCACTGGCGTCGCCTTCACGCGCGATCCGTCGACCGGCGAGCGCGCTTATTATGGCGAGTTCCTGATCAATGCGCAGGGCGAGGATGTCGTCGCGGGCATCCGTACGCCGCAATATCTGACCAAGGCCGCGCGCGCGCGCGCCGGGGCCAAGGCGGCGTCGATGGAAGAGGCGCTGCCGGAGACCTATGCCGAGCTCGCCCGCGTGTTCGACCTGCTGGAAACGCATTATCGCGACATGCAGGACATCGAGTTCACGGTGCAGCAGGGCAAGCTCTGGATGCTGCAGACGCGCACCGGCAAGCGGACCGCCAAGGCTGCGCTGAAGATCGCAGTCGACATGGCAAATGAAGGGCTGATCACGCAGGACGAGGCGGTGCTGCGCGTCGATCCGGCCGCGCTCGACCAGTTGCTCCACCCGACGCTCGACCCGCAGGCGCATCGCGACGTGATCGCCAAGGGCCTGCCCGCCTCGCCCGGCGCGGCATCGGGCCAGGCGGTGTTCGACGCCGACACCGCCGAAAAGCGCGCGGCGGCGGGCGATGCGGTGATCCTGGTACGGGTCGAGACCAGCCCCGAGGACATTCACGGCATGCATGCCGCCAAGGGCATCCTCACCGCGCGCGGGGGCATGACCAGCCACGCCGCGGTGGTGGCGCGCGGCATGGGCCGGCCGTGCGTATCGGGCGTGGGCAGCCTGGCGATCGATGCCAAGGCCAAGCTGTTCCGCGTTGGCGGCAAGGAGGTGCGCGAGGGCGATATCCTGACGATCGATGGCGCCACCGGCGAGGTGATGCTGGGCAAGGTCGCGACGGTGCAGCCCGAATTGGCGGGCGACTTCGGCGTGCTGATGGAATGGGCGGACGAGGGGCGCCGCCTCAAGGTGCGCGCCAATGCCGAGACGCCGCTCGACTGCCGCACCGCGCGCCGCTTCGGCGCGGAGGGCATCGGGCTGTGCCGCACCGAACATATGTTCTTCGATGCGGGCCGCATCTCGGCGGTGCGCCAGATGATCCTGGCCGAGGACGAGCAAGGCCGCCGCCGCGCGCTCGAGAAATTGCTGCCCGAGCAGCGCAGCGATTTCGCCGAGATTTTTGAGATCATGGCGGGCCTGCCCGTGACGATCCGCCTCCTCGATCCGCCGCTGCACGAATTCCTGCCGCACGAGGAAGAGGAATATGCCGAAGTCGCGGCGGCATCGGGCGTGTCGGTCGAGAAACTGAAGCGCCGCGCGGCCGAATTGCATGAGTTCAATCCGATGCTCGGGCATCGCGGCTGCCGGCTGGGCATCACTTACCCTGAAATCTACGAGATGCAGGCGCGCGCGATCTTCGAAGCGGCATGCGACGTGGCGCGGCTGACCGGCGAGGCGCCGATTCCCGAGGTGATGGTACCTCTGGTTGCCACCCGGCGCGAGCTGGAGATCATCAAGACGCTGGTCGACCGCACCGCCAAGGCGGTGTTCGCCGAGAAGGATCAGATACTCGAATATCTGGTCGGCACGATGATCGAGCTGCCGCGCGCGGCGCTGAAGGCGGGCGAGATCGCTGAAGTGGGCGAATTCTTCTCGTTCGGTACCAACGACCTCACCCAGACCGCGCTCGGCGTAAGCCGCGACGATGCGGCCCGCTTCCTGGGCGCCTATGTCGAGCAGGGCATCTACGCCAAGGATCCGTTCGTCAGCCTCGACGTCGAGGGCGTGGGCGAACTGATCCAGATCGCGGCGGAACGCGGGCGCGCGACCCGCGCCGGCATCAAGCTTGGCATTTGCGGCGAGCATGGCGGCGATCCGGCGTCGATCGCCTTCTGCGAAAGCACCGGGCTGGATTACGTCTCGGCCTCGCCCTATCGTGTGCCGATCGCGCGGCTCGCCGCCGCGCAAGCCGCGCTGAAGAAATAGCAGATAATCAATCTCGCCCGAGACCTATCGGGCGGGAACGGGCGGTCCATAAGCCTCCCGCCCGAAATGCCCCCTTCCGCCCCTACGGAAGGGGGCTTTTTCGTGGGGAGAGAGGCTTTGCTCTAGCCGAAGGTGGCGCGGTGTTGGTCGATCTGGCCGGACTCCAGCAAAGCTGCCTGCTCGCGCCATTGTTCCTGTTCGATATAGCCATCGTCGGCGCCGAGCCTTTTTTCCAGCTCCGCCTCTTCGGCAGGCGTGAGGCCGGTAATATCGGAATAGCGGTAAATGCCTTCCTCGTTGAGGCGGCGCTGGCCGGCGGCGCCGATGCCGCGGATCAGCGAGAGATCGTCGCGGGTGAGGTCGAGCGTTTCAGTGGTGGTGACCGGCGCCGCAGCCACCGGCGGCTCGACTACCGCCGCGGCTGGAGCAGCGGACCGGGCGGCCTCGAGCTCCGCGACGCGGGCACGGGCGGCTTCCAGCTCCGCCTGTTCGTCAGCGCGGGCGTCGCGTTCGGCCTGATAGGCGCGCTTCCACTTGCGTCCGCCGGGGCGGGAGGCGAGGCCCAGCCCAGCAGCCATCCCAGAACGAGAACCAGGAACAGGATCGCCCATTGGTTGGTGGTGAATTCGGGCACGTCGCACTTCTCCTGCTCTGTTTGGCGGAGGATTGCGCGACAGGCGCTCGCGGTCAACTGTTTGAGAAGCCGGAACCGGTTAGGAAGGCGCTCTCGCGCGCCTTCCTAGGAACATCAGCTCTTGAACATGTTGTCGCTGATCGAGCAGGCGGCCGGCCCCAGGATCACGACGAACAAGACGGGCAGGATGAACAGGATCAGCGGCACCGTCATGATCGCGGGCAGGCGCGCGGCCTTTTCCTCGGCCTTCATCATGCGCGCATGGCGGAATTCGCCCGAGAGCACGCGCAGCGCCGAGGCGAGCGGCGTGCCATATTTCTCAGTCTGGATCATCGTGGTGACGACGCCACGGATCGAATCCAGGTTCACGCGCTGGGCCAGGTTTTCGAAGGCGGTCCGGCGATCGGTGAGGAAGCCCAGCTCGATCGCGGTCAGCGCCATTTCGTCGCCGAGTTCGGGATAGCCCTTGCCCAATTCCCGCGAGACGCGCCCGAAGGCCGCGTCGACGGTGAGTCCCGCCTCGGCGCAGATGACGAGCAGGTCGAGCGCGTCGGGCAGGCCCTTGCGGATTGCGGCGGTGCGCTTCGAGATCTTGTTGTTCACGAACAGATCGGGCGCCTTGTAGCTCAGCAGCAGCGAACCCGCGACGAGCATATAATGCTTGAAGCCGCCCCAGGTCGGGAACCAGTCGAGCACATAGACGCCGAAGATGAAGGTGCCGCCGATCACGATCGGCAGGACCATGCGCGCGAAGATGACCGCGATCGCGGCGTCCTTCGAACGGATGCCCGCCTGCATCAGCTTGATCTGGGCCTCCTTGAGCTGCTTGTCCTGCAGCACCTTGAGCCCGCCCAGCAGCGAACGCATCCGCTCGGTCGTGCGGTTGGTCTGATTGAGCCGCGTGCGCTTGCGGGTCGAGGCGGTGATTCCGGCCTTGAGCTGCTCGCGCCGTTCGTTGAGCGCCTTGACGCGCTTCGCCATCGGATCGCGCGCGGTGGTGGCGGCGTACATGGCAACCATCAGCGCCACCAGGGCCATCCCCATCATCATGGTGGCGATGGTGGTCGCGTCGATTCCGACATAGGTTTTGAGAAGCGCGCTCACCTCAGATCTCGAAATTGATCATCTTGGCCATGATGAACACGCCGATGCTCATCCATATGCCCCCGCCGATCGCGGCCATGATCAGGCGCGTGTCGGTGAAGAAGCCGCCCATGTACGTCGGATTCATGAAATAGATGATGGCGAACACGATGAAGGGCAGCGATCCGATGATATAGGCCGAAGCCTTCGATTCCGACGACATCGCGCTGATCTTGAGCTTCATCTGCATGCGCTTGCGCAGCACGTCGGCGAGGTTGCCGAGCGTCTCGGCAAGATTGCCGCCGGTTTCGCGCTGGATCGCCAGCGTGATGACGAAGAACTGGAATTCGGGCGTGTTGAGCCGGTCCGCAGTCTCCTGCAGCGCCTGCTCCATCGTACGGCCGATGCGCATGCGATCGGCGACGCCGCGGAATTCGGAGCCGACCGGATCGGGCACTTCGCTACCGACCACGCCGATCGTTTCCGAGATGGGAAGACCAGAGCGCAGACCGCGCACGAGCAGCTCGATCGCGTCGGGGAATTTGTTGATGAAATTCTTGATGCGACGCTTGATCAGCTTGCCGACCATCATGTGCGGGAAGCCGATCCCGACGACGAGCCCCGCGAACAGCGACAGCAGGAACGGCACCCCTTTGACCATCAGCAGCAGGAAGAACACACCCGACAAAATCGCGCACAACGCCGCATAATGGCCGAGCGTCCAGCTCTTGCCCGTCGCCTCGAGCCGAAGGCGCAGCAGTTCCGGATTGGGGATGAAGCGATGGAAGGCATCGTCGAGCTTGGACGAGCGCTGCGCATGGATCCGCCGCAGCTGGGTTTCGACCGTGTTGCCGCCGACATGGCGCGCCTTGACCGACTCCAACCGCCGCTTGCGCGTCCGCGCGCCGGGCGGGCCGACCAAGGCCAGCCCGGCCAGCAGCAGCAGGCCGCCGAGCATCAGGAGGGCGATCGTTAGCACGTCAGTCCGCGATGACGGCGGGCGCGGTGGCCTTGCGCGGCAGCTTCTTGCCTGCATCGACCAGGCGGCCGAGCAGCGACTTGTTCTTCTTGAGCACGCCTGCCTCGCCCAGCACCGCTTCGACCAGCTCGACCAGAGCGAGGCCGATCCGGGCGGTTTTGGCGGCTTCCGCGACGGGCTTGCCGATCTTGGCGGCGTGCGAGGTGGCCTTGGCATCGAACGGAATGACAATGTCGATCTTATGCTCGACCGAGCTTTCGAATTCCTTGCGGACCACCTCTTCATGGCCAGCCGCGGGCACCTTGTTGGCAACCAGCACGACGCGAGTGGCGGGTGCATTGGCCTTGAGCCAAGACAGGATGCGGATCGTGTCGCGCGTCGCCGCGAGCGTGAGCTCCGTCACCACGACCGCGGTCGCGACGTCGGCCAGCAAAACCGGATGCTGGACAAGCATGTGACGCGGCAGATCGATCACCGAGCAGGCAAGAGCCCTGCGCAGCTCATCCTGCAATTGCAGGAAAGCGGTGCCGTCGCCGGTCAGCGGCTGGCTGATCGGCGCTTCGGCCGAGAGCACGCCGAGCATGTCGTTCTGGCGGACCAGAGCGCGCTCGATGAACAGGCCGTCGATGCGGCTGGGATTCTCGATCGCATCGGTGAGCCCGCGGCCGGGTTCGAGGTCGAGCGCAAGCGCGCCCGTGCCGAAATGGACGTCGAGGTCGAGCAAGGCGGTGGACTTCGCACGCTCGCTCATCAGCCAGGCGAGCGAGACCGCCACGGTCGAACAGCCCGCGCCGCCCCGCACGCCGATCACCGCGGTCATATGGTGTGGCGTCTCGCCGGCGGCTTCCGCCGCGCGCGTGCCCGCCTGGATCGCCTGTGCCTGCACGATGCAATCGTGCAGCTGATCCGTGGTGAAGGGCTTCAGCAGATAATCGTGGATGCCCGAACCGATCAGGTCGCGGTAGAAGCGCACGTCGTTGATGCGCCCGCAGGCGATCACCATCGTGCCCGGCTCGCACACTTCGGCGAGACCGTTGATATCCTCGAGCGGATCGCTCGATTCGCCGAGATCGACGAGCAGGATGCTTGGGCTTTGCGAGACGGCCAGGCTCTGCACCGCATAATTGACGCCGCCATTGTGGATGCGCTCGAGCGGCCAGCCGAAGGAAAGCGCGGTCGCGCGGACCACGTCCTCCGCGTCGAGATCGCTCATGAAAGCGCTGAACGGATCGCGATTGCCGTTGCGGGGATTGAAAGGCGCGTTCACTGGCTGCCCCCTGCCTTGGTTTTTTCGATTTCCTTGGTTCCGGTCGGGACCTGTTCGCGATACGCCTTGAGCGCGCGAACCGTCGCGACCGTGTCGGTCGCGGTGGCGACCCGGCCATGCAGCAGATCGGCCGGATCGGCGATCATCGCGGCAAGGTTGAGCCGGGTGGCGCAGCCGAAATTGTTGGCCTGCCCCTCCTCCGAATTGATCTCCGCGTCGCCCCAGTCGGGGCAGCCGGGAACGACCGCGGCGTCGCCTGCGACCTCGATCTTGTGCGGCGTCTGGAGGCTGCGATCACCGATCGCGCAACCGGATAAGGCCAGCCCGGCAAGCAATGGAAGGAATGGCTTGAGCGACACGACGCTCTCCCTGGTGAAAGTGGCGGACATCAATGCTGCGCCTTTGCTGGCGGAGCGCCGGCGGGCGGCCCGTCATACATCTTGCCGAGCAGGACGCGTTCGCCGGTGGTCGGCGAACGATAGCCGTCGGTCGGCAGGACAATCTTGTTCGCGTCGACCGGCTTCACCAGATAAGGCGTGACGACGATCACGAGTTCGCTCTCGTCCTTGCGGAAGCTGTTGGAGCGGAACAACGTGCCCAGGATCGGCAGATCGCCAAGGAAGGGCGCTTTGGTGGTATTGTTGTTGTGATTATTCTGTAGCAGGCCGCCGATCACGAAGCTCTGGCCGGAGCCGAGGACCACGGTGGTTTCCGCGCGGCGCGTCGTCAGCCCTGGGATGGTGAACCCGTTGAGCTTGACCGAACCCGCGTCCGACAATTGCGACACTTCGGGGCGCACGCGCATCGAGATCGTGCCGTTCGCGAGCACGAACGGCGTGAAGGACAGGCTCACGCCATATTGCTTGAACGTGACCGAAACGGCACCGAGTCCCTCGCTTTGGGGCACCGGGATTTCACCGCCGGCCAGAAAGCTGGCGGTCTCGCCCGAAAGCGCGGTGAGTGTCGGCTCGGCCAAGGTCGTGACGAGGCCCTGGGTCTCGGCCAATTGCAGCGTCGACAATATATCCATGCCGAAAGCGTGGCCGGCGATGCCAAGCGTCGTGCCGGCGAGATTCTTGAACGTGAACGTTTCGGTGCCGGGAGTCCCGCCGGTGCCGGGCTCGTACTTGATCGTCCCCGGATCCCCCTGGCCGATCGACAACAACGGAAACTTGCCCTTATCGAAACTGGCGAGGTTGACGCCGATATCGGTCGCGACGCTGCGGCTGACCTCGACGATCTTGACCTGAAGGCTGACCTGCTGCGGCGTCGCCGCGTGGATGCGGTTGACCACCTGAACGCCGGAGCCGGTAAACGCCTCCGTCAGATGCTGCGCCTCTTCGACATCGCGCGGCGCGATGACGGTGCCGGTGAGGAGGATCATGTTGCCCACGGGAGTCGCGGCGATATCCGCCTCGGGCATCGCCATTTTCAGCATCGCGCCGACGCCGGAGAGATTGTTGCCAACGCGTACGTCGCTCGACCAGATGACCGCGCCCGATTTGTCCGTTGCGTAGACGCTGGTCTGGCCGGGCGCCTTGCCGAACAGATAAAGGCTGGTCGCGCCCTTGACCTGGACGTCAGCGATCTTGTCGTCGGCGACGAACATCCCTGTCATCGGTCGGGCGAGGCGGATCAGCTGGCCCGAGCCCACCGACATGGTGATGACGCGCGCGGGCGCTTCCGCCGTTGCATTAGGGGCGGCGGCGCGCGCGGTGCCGGGGTTGAGCAAGGTCGCGGTCGCGACGGCCGCGACGATCACGGGCGCGCAGCTATGGCGCATGAAAGCTTGGATAGGCATTATGCTCAATTCCCGGTGGGTGCCGCAGCGGCGGCGGCCGACAGCGGGGTCACGGTGACGTTGGAGCCGCGCGCGACGACGACGGCCGGACCGCGCGGCGCGGCGGACGCCGATGGACCGGATGCGGGCGCGCTCGTCGCGACGGCTTCCGTCTTGGGCGTGACATGGCTGGGCTGGTAGCGCGACACGTCGCCGCCAGTGGTGACGGTCGGATTGGTATCGATCGGCTGCGACGCGATCTGCATCAGCATCGCCTTTTCGGCCTTGGCATCGGCGGGCGCATTGACCTCGCCAGCGGCAATCTCTCGCTCGAGCTCCATGCGGTCGTCGGCGATCGAGCGCAGCGATAGCGAGAGCGTGCCGACCGACTGCGCGACCGCGATCTTCTCGGCGATCTTGGGCGTTGCTTCGAGCGTGACGTTGGAGAAAGTGGTGACCTGGGTCTTGCCTTCCGCGTCCGCCGGCTTGTCGGTCTTCTGGTCGGTGGCGAGCACGCGCAGGTTGCGAATGATCGTTTCGGTCGCCTTGAGCGGCTGGTCGCCGCCGCTGACGGTCTGGGTCAGCAGCAGGTCGACGCGATCACCCGGGAAGACGAAGCCAGCGACGCTCGCCTGCGCGGTCACGGAGATCGAGACGGCGCGCATGCCGGGCGTCAGCGCCGCGGCGAGGAAGCCGCGATCGCCGGGCTTGATCAGCGCACCCTGGGTGACGGGCTGGCCGGCGGTAATCGTGTAGCGCACGACCGTGCCCTGCACCGCGGCGCCCTGCTGGCCCTTGATATAATAAGCGCCGTCGACGAGGTCCTTGGGCCAGGTCTGATAGCGGACGGCGTCCGCGCCGATGATCGTGCCCGGCGCCAGCGTCTTGGTCGCGACCAGCACTTGCGGACCGGTCGGTTCGGGCGCGACTGCCGCCTGCGCAGGCTGGCCGGCGGACCCGCTGAACATGCTGCGGGCAGTCATCGCGCAGATCGCGGCGAACACGAGCGCGCCTGCCATCAGCATGAGTTTCCGAACGTCCATGGCGATCAATTACCCCTGGTCATCGGCCGATCCGGCCATACCTGCCTATGCGACAGTGTTGGTTAAGATATCGTTCGCGACTATCAGCAGGGCGGCGCCGACAATCGCGACTCCATAGGGAATCTCGGGCTTTCCCGGTGCCTTACGCAGCTTGTGCGCGATCAGGATCCCGACCGTTAGCAGCCCGCCGGCAAGCGCCATGACCTCGATCATGACGAGCAGCCGGGTGAGCGGAAGCCACAGGCCGAGCGCGGCGAGCAGCTTGACGTCGCCTCCGCCCATCATGCCCAGCGCGAAGCAGATCGCGAACAGGGTGAACACGCCCAGCGCGACCCCGACCTGGAACAGGATCTCGTAACCGGTCAGATGGATCGCGAACCACCACGGAACCGCAAGCAGCGCGATCACCGCATTGAGGCGATTGGAGATGATTCGCGATTTGATATCGGTCACGGCCGCGGTCACGAGCAAAGCCGCGAGCGACGCCAGCATCAGGATTGCGTAGACAGACATGGCCGAGGCTTTAGAGGCTGAGCCTTGCCAAACCGTAACCAAGACGTAGAGCTTTGATCAGCTGCGCTGATGCGGCACCGGCCCGCTCCGGTTCAGCTTGCTGAACGAGACAATGACGTGACCCAGGCCGATATCGCCATCGTCGGAGCCGGCATTGCCGGAGCAAGCCTTGCCGCCATGATCGGCGACCGGGCGCGCGTGGTGCTGATCGAGGCCGAATCGCACCCCGGCTATCATGCGACCGGCCGCTCGGCGGCCTTCTGGTCGGAAAGCTATGGCGGACCTTGGGTCCAGCCGCTCACCACCGCATCGCAGCCCTGGTTGGACGTGCACGGCTTCCTCCATCCACGCGGCTGCATCCATATCGCCGATGCGCAGGGGCAGCCGGCGTTGGATGCGTTGGCGGCCGAGATGGCGGACTGCGGCGTCGCGCATGCATGGCTCGACCGCTCCGCGCTCGAAGGCGCGATTCCGGGCCTGCGTCCCGAATTCACCGCCGGTCTGACCGAGCCCACCTGCCGCGATATCGACGTAAGCGGGCTGCACGGTGACTTCCTTGCGCGGGCGCGGCGCGCGGGTGCGATCCTGCTGACCGATGCCGAAGTCACCGACGTTGCGCGCACGGAGGGCGGCTGGCGGATCGGGACGCGCGCGGGGCAGGTGTCGGCCCGGCTCCTGGTCAATGCCGCGGGGGCCTGGGCCAATCGGATCGCCGCTTTGGCGGGCGCTTCGGCAGTCGATATCCAGCCCTATCGCCGCACGATCGCGCAGCTCACCACCGATCCGGCGATGGCCTCTGCCATGCCGCTCGTGATGGACGCGCTCGGCCGCTTCTATTTCAAGCCGGAGGCGGGGGGTCGCCTATGGCTGTCACCGCACGACGAAACGCCGGTCGAGCCCCATGACGTGGCGCCGGAGGAACTGGACGTCGCGATCGCGATCGACCGGTTCGAGCACGTGGTCGACTGGCGCGTGATCCGGCGCGAACGCGCCTGGGCGGGCCTGCGCAGCTTCGCGCCCGACCGGCTGCCGGTCTACGGATTCGACGGACGAGCGCCGGGCTTTTTCTGGTTTGCGGGGCAAGGCGGCTTCGGCATCCAGACCGCGCCCGCGGCGGCGATGCTTGCGGCGGCGATCCTGCTGGGCGAGGCCCTGCCCGAGCCTGTCGCGGGGATCGATCCGGCACGCTATTCGCCGATGCGGTTCGGTTAGAGTCCAGACCCTGGTCGTCATGCCAGCGAAAGCTGGCATCTCAGGAGGTAAAGCGATTGCCTCCTGAGGCCCCAGCTTTCGCTGGGGCGACGGTTTTTCTCAGTGAGTGGGGTACCGTAGCCGGCCCAGAAAGCGCGCAATGCTGAAATGGCGGTCAGGATCGGGCTTCATCCGCGCCTTGAACTTCTCGAATTTCATCACGTCGTCGATGCGGCGATCGAGGAAGGCGCGCGTTTCGGCATAATCTTCGCCGTCGTCGTCGATGAAGACGAGCAGGGTCGCGCCGTAGACGCCGAGCAGTGTCATACGCTTCGTATAATGGGCAAAGCCGGTCGAATTGTCGCCCGCCAGGCGCCACATCGTTTCTGCGGCGCGCCAGCCGACCGCGGTTCCCATCGCGACATGGTGCGGCATGGCCAGCACCGCGAGCGCGCGACGCAGCGCCTCGCGATGCGGCGCGAGCAAGGCGAGGCGCGCGAGCACGAGCTGGGTGATGCGATCACGCACGCGCATCCCGGCCAATTTCTCAGCCGGCAACGCTTCCGCCATGCGGCGATCGATGCTCGCGAACCAGGCGTCGACCATCTGCCCCGCGCCTCCAGCGAAAGCGAGCCGAGCGCGATCGGCCGGCACGCCGATCGTGGCGGCGGCGGCATCGAGCGCCTTCTCGCTCCACCCCTCGAACGCGGCTTCTTCGGGCAAGCGCTCAACCAGTGCGATACGCAATTCGTCGAGGGTCATGTCGTTGGTGTCGGTCACGGCTTAGGACACTAGGCTCATCTCATCCGAAGGCAAAGACCGTCCGGAATCGCGCACGAGCAATAAAGCCGCGGCGATCGCGATGGCGCCGACGAAATCGAACAGGGTCAGCCGCTCGCCATAGACGATCCAGCCGATCGTCGCCGCCACCACGGGCTGGAGCAGCAGCATCAGCCCGACCACGAGCGCCGAAACGCGGCTGACCGCATAGAGGATCAGCCCCTGCCCGATGATCTGGCTGCCGAGCGTCATCGCGATCAGCGGCCACCAGATAAGCGGCCAGACCGGATCGCCGAGCGCGAAGGCGACCGCCAGCAGCACGGGGATACCCGCCCCCACCGACCAGGCGAGTGTCGTCCATGGCGCGAGTCCGCCTCGCGCGCGATCGACGGTCACCAGATAGGCGGTATAGGCCACGCCCGCGAACAGGCACAGCAGATCGCCGACAAGATTGCGCGCGGACAATTCGTAGGATCGGCCGAGCAACAGCACCGCCCCCAAGGTTGCGAGCGCCAGCGCCACCCCCTGTTTGCGGCTGGGCAGCGATCGGGCGACGATGAAACCGTAAGCCGGAAACAGGATCGCGGTGCAATTGCCGAGCAGGGTGGCGTTGGCGAGGCGGGTGTGGAGGATGCCGGTATGCCACGCCCCGAGATCGATCGCGAAGAACAGCCCCGAGGCGATCGCGGCAACAATCAAGGCGGTCTTATCGGCCGGGCGCGGCGCGTTCCGTTCGCCGCGCGCGAACAAGATCAGCAGCGGCAGGGCAAGCGCGAGACGCCAGAAACCCGCGCCGACGGGCCCGACATGGCCTTCGCTTTTCGCGATCCGCACCAGCCACGGCCCGATCGCGAGCGCGATATTGGCGACGACGAGGGCGGGGATCGCGAGGCCGGCCGACCGACGGATAGCGACGTGTTGCATAGGCATCGTCTAGACCAATAGGTCGTGGCGTCGAGCCCCGCCGGTTCAGGGCGACCTCCGCGCCAGCCGCGAGGGCATAAAAAAAGGGCCGGCGAACCGGCCCTGAAGTTTTAGGAGAGGATGCCTGAAAGGCAGGGTGAAACTGCCTTGAATTGTGCAGTGCCGCAAGAAATATCTTGCACTGCAAGATGCAAAGGCGTTGCCAATGATTGCAAAACATGCACTCGAAACATTTTCCCTGCTGCGGCGCCCGTCTCGTGGGCGGAAATAGAGGGCTGGTTGCAGCCCGATCCGATCGCAGCGGGACAATGGCAGGCACGGCCGCTCACGGGAGCGGCTATTCCCGGCATGATGGGTTGGGCTAAGGCGGCCGCTGTCTCGATGCTGGAGGACATGTGAATCGTCTCGCCGTCTATTGCGGCTCGGCCTCGCCCGCCGATCCGCGTTACATCGAAAATGCCCGCTCCGTCGGCCGCGTGCTGGCCGAGCGCGGGATCGGCGTGGTCTATGGCGGCGGCCGATTGGGCTTGATGGGCGCAGTCGCGGACGGGGCGCTGGAGGCAGGCGGCGCGGTGATCGGGGTGATTCCGGAAGCTCTGGTCAACCTGGAGGTCGCGCATCGCGGGCTGACCGAGCTCCACGTCGTCAAGACGATGCACGAGCGCAAGAAGGCGTTCACCGATCTGTCCGATGGCTTCGTGACCTTGCCCGGCGGCACCGGCACGATGGACGAATTGTGGGAGGCATTGAGCTGGGCGCAGCTCGGCTATCACAGCCTGCCGGTCGGCCTGCTCAACGAGGGCGGCTATTATGACGGCATCCTCGCTTTCTGGCGGCAGATGCAGGAGGTCGGTTTCCTGCGGCCGCAGCATCGGGATTTGCTGATCGCGAGCGACACGCTCGACGACCTGCTGACGCGCATGGCCGCGCACGCGCCGGTCAAGCCGATCACGAGCATGCGCGCCGAGGAGCTTTGACGCTCGACCGCGCTCGCACGTGCGGGATAGACCCCGCCGCGTCCATTCAGCCATTTGTCAGGGAATGGCGTGTTTAGGCGAGCGCATGAAACGCGCGCTCCTCCTGCTTTCCGTCCTGTCCCTCACGCTCGCCGGCTGCGCGGTCACGCCCGAGCAGCGCGTCAATGCCGCGCTTCGCCAGGCGGGCGTCCCGCCGCGGGTCGCGAACTGCATGGCCGAGCGCATGGCCTCCAGGCTTTCGATCGAGCAGCTCAAGGAACTCAAGCGGCTGGCCGCGCTGCGCGAGCCTGGTGAATCGGCCGGGCCGAAACATATCCTGCGCGCCGTGGAGGCGATCGGCGATCCGGAAATCGTACGCGTAACGACGCGCGCCGCGCTGGGATGCTATATCGCGGGATGATCTTTCACGCTTTCGAATAGCGGGTCCGTTTTTTGAAACGCGCCGGCGCTTGCCTTGAGGGCCTCGGAGTGTAGAGGACGCCCCGTTCCTCTCCTCTTCGAATCCGCAAGGAATCGCCTCCTCATGAACATCCACGAATATCAGGCCAAGGAATTGCTCGCGAAGTTCGGCGTCGCCGTTCCGCTGGGTTTTGCCGCAATGAGCGTCGACGAGGCGGTTGCCGCCGCCGGCAAGCTGCCCGGGCCGATCTATGTCGTGAAGGCGCAAATCCATGCGGGCGGTCGCGGCAAGGGCAAGTTCAAGGAACTGCCGGCCGACGCCAAGGGCGGGGTTCGCCTGTCCAAGACGATCGACGAGGTTCGCGCGAATGCGACCGACATGCTCGGCAACACGCTGGTGACGATCCAGACGGGCGATGCGGGCAAGCAGGTCAACCGCCTCTACGTCACCGATGGCGCGGACATCGCCAAGGAATATTATCTCTCGATGCTGGTCGATCGCGGCACGGGTCGGATCGCGATGGTCGTGTCGACCGAAGGCGGCATGGACATCGAGACGGTCGCGCACGACACGCCCGAGAAGATCCGCACGATCACGATCGACCCGGCCGAAGGCTTCCAGCCGCATCATGGCCGCGCCGTCGCCTTCGCGCTCAAGCTGACGGGCGATCTCAACAAGCAGGCGGTCAAGCTGACCGGCCAGCTTTATGATGCCTTCGTAGGCACCGACATGGCGATGCTGGAAGTGAACCCGCTGGTCGAAACGACCGACGGGAAATTGCTCGTGCTCGACGCCAAGGTGTCGTTCGATTCGAACAGCCTCTATCGCCACCCCGACGTGCTCGCGCTGCGCGACGAGACCGAAGAGGATCCGGCCGAGGTCGAGGCGTCGAAGTACGACCTCGCCTACATCAAGCTCGACGGCAATATCGGCTGCATGGTCAACGGCGCCGGCCTCGCCATGGCGACGATGGACATCATCAAGCTGAACGGCGCCTTCCCCGCCAACTTCCTCGACGTCGGCGGCGGCGCGTCCAAGGAGAAAGTGACTGCGGCGTTCAAGCTGATCCTCAGCGATCCGGCGGTGAAGGGCATATTGGTCAACATCTTCGGCGGCATCATGCGCTGCGACATCATCGCCGACGGCATCGTCGCGGCGGCGAAGGAGGTAAACCTCTCGGTTCCCCTGGTCGTCCGTCTCGAAGGCACCAACGTCCAGCAGGGCAAGGACATCCTCGCCAATTCGGGCCTGCCGATCGTGGCGGCGGACGATCTGGGCGACGCGGCAAAGAAGATCGTCGCGCAGGTCAAGCAGGCGGCCTGATTCCCTTCTCCCCTCCCGCTTGCGGGAGGGGAATGCGACAGCATCCACGCCTGCTTTACGTATAGGGAAGCCATCTCTATTCCCTCGACCTACCGCGCCCATAAGGTTTAGGGGCCGCGTAACGCCGAACTTCGAACTGAGGATGCGATGAAGATACTCGTGCCTGTGAAGCGGGTGATCGACTATAACGTGAAGCCGCGGGTGAAGATGGACGGGACGGGTGTCGACCTGACCAACGTCAAGATGTCGATGAATCCGTTCGACGAGATTGCGGTCGAGGAGGCGATCCGGCTGAGGGAGAAGGGCGCGGCAAGCGAGATCGTCGTGGTCTCGGTCGGCCCGCAGAAGGCGCAGGACACGCTGCGCACCGCACTCGCCATGGGCGCCGATCGCGCGATCCTGATCCTGTCGGAGCAAGAGGTCGAGCCCTTGGGCGTCGCCAAGCTGCTGAAGGCGGTAATGGACGAGGAGCAGCCCGGCATCGTGCTGCTCGGCAAGCAGGCGATCGACGACGATTCGAACCAGACCGGCCAGATGCTGGCCGCGCTCTCCGGCCGTCCGCAGGGGACGTTCGCGTCGAAGGTCGAGGTCAAGGGCGACAAGGTCGAAGTCACGCGCGAAGTGGATGGCGGTCTCGAGACGGTGAGCCTGACGCTCCCCGCGATCGTCACCACCGATCTGCGCCTCAACGAGCCGCGTTATGCGAGCCTGCCCAACATCATGAAGGCCAAGACCAAGCCGATGGCGACCAAGTCGCCCGCCGATTACGGCGTCGACATCGCGCCGCGCCTGACCATTCTCAAGGTCGAGGAGCCGGCCAAGCGCCAGGCGGGCGTCAAGCTGGGGTCGGTCGACGAACTGGTCGCCAAGATCAAGGATCTGGGAGTGGTCGCATGAGCGTTCTGGTTCTGGTCGAGCATGAAAGCGGCGTCCCCAGGGACGCTTCGCTCTCCACCATCACCGCCGCGCAGAAACTGGGCGAGGTCCATGCGCTGGTCGCGGGCTCCGGCGCGGAGGCGAAACAGGCCGCCGACGCGACCGCGAAGATTGCGGGCGTCGCCAAGGTGCTGCTCGCGGACGATGCGGGCTATGAGCATATGCTCGCCGAGAATGTCGCGCCATTGGTGGCGGGGCTTGCCGGCGGCTATGACGCATTGCTGTTCAACGCCACCTCGGTCGGCAAGAATGTCGCGCCGCGCGTTGCCGCGATGCTCGACGTGATGCAGATTTCGGACGTGCTGTCGATCGAGAGCGCGGACACGTTCACGCGTCCCATCTATGCCGGCAATGCGATCGCGACGGTCAAATCGTCGGACGCGAAGAAAGTACTGACCGTACGCGGCACCGCCTTCGCCAAGGCCGGGACCGGCGGCAGCGCGAGTGTCGAGGCCGTTGCAGGCACGGGCGATGCGGGGCTGTCGAGCTTCGTCGGCGCCGAGACGAGCAAGTCCGAGCGTCCGGAGCTGACAAGCGCCAAAGTGGTTGTATCGGGTGGTCGCGCGCTCGGATCGTCGGAGGATTTCCACCGCGTGATCGATCCGCTCGCCGACAAGCTCGGCGCCGCGGTCGGCGCGAGCCGGGCCGCGGTCGATGCGGGCTATGCCCCCAACGACTATCAGGTCGGCCAGACCGGCAAGATCGTGGCCCCCGAGCTTTATGTCGCTGTGGGCATTTCGGGTGCGATCCAGCATCTCGCGGGGATGAAGGACAGCAAGACGATCGTCGCGATCAACAAGGACGAGGATGCGCCGATCTTCCAGGTGGCGGACCTCGGCCTGGTCGGGGATCTGTTCCAGATCGTGCCGGAACTCACCGCCAAGCTTTAAGACAGACAATACAATGTGTTGATGGGCATGCGATCATCCCAGGTTGAGCCCTGGGGTATCGCATGTCGTCCGACGAACATGCGCCAGATCGGACATTTCCGCTTGCCCGCGTTAATCTTGCGGTATGCATCGCGATCATAAGAAATGGTCCGTGTCATTGAGCTTCTTCTCGCCCGCACCGTGCCCCGCCGATGAGCGAGCGCGTCAGCGTGCGGTCGACGCGTCGGGCGTGTTGCGAGCGCCGCCCGACCCTACGCTGTATCAACTGGCGGCCAAGACCACGTCCTTGTTCGGCGTGCCGATGGCCGGGCTTTCGATCATCGACCGCGATCGGACGTGGTTCGCCGCGCGGATCGGGATCGATATGCCGGCGACGTCGCGCGCGGTTTCCTTTTGCGCGCATGCCATTCTTCATCCTGGCGAGCCGCTGGTGATCGTGGACGCACTTTCCGACGAGCGTTTCGCGGGCAATCCGTTCGTGCAGAACGAACCCAATGTGCGCTTCTACGTCGGCATCGCGGTGCGCGGATCCGGCGGCCATCCGCTCGGCACCTTGTTCGCGATGGATACGCGTCCGCGCGAGGGCGCGCTTCCGTTGGCGCAATTGGCGAGGCTGGCGGAGCGCGCGGGCCAGGCCATCGCCGATCTCGACCGCAGCGAAGCGGCGGCCTGAGCGGCGAGAGCGCACGAACAGCCACGCGCCGCCGACCAACGGCACGATCCGACACTTACGCAGATGCACCGAAAACCGTAGCAATGCGTCATGGATCCGGAACCAGCCCAGAATGACGGCGGTCTGTCCGCCAACAGGGTCGCGATCCTGACCGTCTTGCTGTGCTGGACCACGCAATTCGTGCTGCTGACCGCGCAGATGGCCGCCGCCGAACGGGCGATGCGCATGCCGGTCATGACGCGATCCGAACTGATCGCGCGCGCCAGCATGTCGCTCGTCGGCATCATTCTGTCCTTCGGCCTCGCATCCGCGCTCAAGCGGATGCACGCGACGCCGCTCGGCCGGCGCATCGCAGTGGCGGCGGCGGGATCGGTGATTGCGTCGGTGCTGCACGCATTCGCCAATTTCGGGCTGTTCTCGCTCTTCATGTCGGAGGCGTCGATGCAGCGCGCGACGGTCGCCTCCTATTTCGCGGCGACGACGGTCTGGTTCTGGACCTATGGCACCACCGCCGCCTTGCTGCTGGTCATCTATTACCATGCCGACCTGCGCGAGCGGGACCGGCGGCTGACGCATCTGCGCGCGGTGGCGCAGTCGGCGCAGATCAAGGCGCTCCGCTACCAGCTCAACCCGCATTTCATGTTCAACACGCTCAATTCGATCGCCTCGCTCGTCGGCCGCAAAGAGACCGAGGAGGCCGAGGCGATGGTCGAGAATCTCTCCGATTTCCTCCACACCACGCTCGAACTCAATCCCGAGGACGATATCACGCTCGCGCGCGAACTGGAGTTGCAGGAACTCTATCTGAGCATCGAAACCGCGCGCTTCCCTGACCGTTTGCAGGTCGAGGTCGACGTGCCCGAGGATTTGCGGGATTTGCTCGTGCCGAGCCTGATCACCCAGCCCGTGGTCGAGAATGTGATCAAGCATGCGGTGCGCAAGAGCACCAAGCCAGTCTCGCTACGCATCACCGCGCGGCGCGACGGCGACATGCTGGAGCTCACCATCCGCAACAGTTTTGGCGATATCAACGGGCAAAGACGTGGACCGCCGGGTATCGGCCTCGCCAACGTCGCTGAGCGGCTGAGCATGCGCTATCCGGGCGCGAGCCGCTTCACCACGGTGGCCGACGAAGCCGGCTTCTGCGTGCGCCTGACGCTGCCCGCCATCTACGAGGCGCGCATATGAGAATCGTGGTCTGCGACGACGAGATCCTCGCGGTCGAGCGGCTGGTGCGGATGCTGTCGAAGATCGACGATATCGTGATCGAGGGCAGCGCGCAGAACGGCCGCGACGCGCTCGACCTGATCGACCTTCATGCGCCCGACGCGATCTTCCTCGACATCGAAATGCCCGCGCTCGACGGCTTCGACGTGGTCGAGGCGCTCGCCGCGGCGGCCAAGGCAAGCCCGCCGCTCATCGTGTTCGTGACCGCCTACCCGCAATTCGCGGCGCATGCGTTCGATACAGGCGCGATCGACTTCCTGATCAAGCCGGTGCGCCATGCGCGGCTCGAAACCGCCGTGGCGCGGCTGCGCGACGTGATCGAGCAGCGCGACGCGCGCCGCCGCCTAGCCGAGCTTGCCAGCCAGATCGACGCGCTACGCTCCGAAGGGGGCACAAGCGGCGCGCCCGCCAACGAAATCTGGGTCCACCGCCGCGCCGAACGCGTGCGCGTCGATCTCGACACGGTCGAGATGGTGCAGGCCGAGGGCGAATATGTCCGGCTGTTCGTGCGCGACCAGAGCTACCTGCATCGCGCGTCGATCGGGTCGATCGCGGCGCGGCTCGACCCCAACCGCTTCATGCGCGTGCACCGTTCCTATGTGGTGCGGCTCGACTTGATCGCGAAGATCCGCCGCAAGACCGCAGGCGGCTACAGCCTGTTGCTAACCGGCGGCAGCGAAATCCCGCTCGGCCGGCTGTATCGCGCGGATCTACTGCGGCACGCGCACGGCTGAGCGCAGCAATTTTATAAGCGTCGAAGCGCGGCCATCGCCGGCAAGGCCGGCGACGGCATAACACTCAGCGCAGCTCGAAACGCACGCCCACCCGGAACGTGCGGCCAAGCAAGTCCGAATATGTGCTGTTTGCGGCCAGACCGGTTTCCGGCACCAGCATCGGCCCCTTGTTGAACAGATCGGTCAGGTTGACGAAGAATTGGGCGTCGGACTTACCGAAACGTATCTTCTGCGCAACATTGAGGTCGACGTAGAACAGGCCTTTGACATGATTGACCTCATATGTCGGATAGTTGGTCGTCGAGAGCGGGCAGTTGGTCTGGCATTCTATGCCGGTCGCCGAATATTTTCCCGCGCTCACGCCACGCCCGACGATCGTGACGGAAGTGCTCGGCGTATCGAAAGCCAGGCTGCTGTGGAAAATCCACTTGGGCGTGCTGGACTGACCGCCATTCACCCCGACGGTGTTTGCGATCACGGCTCCCGGAACGCCGTTATTTAGAATGTTGTCGATGTACCGGGTCGCGGTTCCGCGCAGGGTCACGCTGTCGCCGGATCCCACCGCCAGGCGATAGGAGACGTCGAAATCGATGCCGCGGACGAGCTGGCTGGCCGCATTGAACGGCTGCGTGCGGAACAGCAGGTAGGGCTGTGCCGGCGTCCCGCGCGTGGGATCGATGCTGTAGGCGGAACAGAATTGCTGATTCCCCAATTGGCAGAGATTGATGATGTCCTGCGCACCGAAACTGCTGATCGCGTCCCTTACCTTGATGCGGAAATAGTCGACCGACAGATTGAACCCGCGCAGGAATCGCGGCGTCAACACGCCGCCAATGGTCCATTGATTCGCGATCTCGGGCTTCAGGTTGAGATTGCCAGTGACGAAGGCCGAATAAGAGTAGGTCGCCGGCCCATTCTTGCCATCGCTGGTGTAGAAGGGGTTCCGGACGGAATCGCTGTTCGACGCGCCGGCCTGGAACAGTTCGTTCAGATTGGGCGCCCGGATGTCGCGCGAGCGTACGACACGTAACCTGATGTCGCTGATCGGCTGCCAGGTCGCGCCGGCCTTCCAGGTGGTGACGTAACCCGCGCTGGAATAGTCGGTAGCGCGGACGGCACCGTTGAATTCGACGCCGAGGCCGAGCGGAACGACCGTCTCGAAATAGGCTTCCTTCACATTATAACGGCCGTTGGTCGGCAGATAATTGCCGACCGACCAGGCGTTGGCGGTGGACGTGGGGCCTACGACAGGCTGGAACTGCGTCGGAACCGAGCCGTGTATCCGCTCTTCCCGCCATTCGCCGCCGACGGCGACACTGACGTCCCCGGCCCAAGTGGCGAACGGGGTAAGCGACACGTTGAAGCCCGCGTCCTTTTCTTCGGTGATTTCCTTCCGATAGGGCGAGCCGAGCACGTAAGCGATCGCCGCCGGATCGGTGACTCCCAGACCCAGGCGGTTGAGCGGAACGCAGGCCTTGTCATCGTTGGTGGCAACGGCGTCCACATTGATGCGGCACTGGATCGAGCCCGCCGCATAGCCGCCGGGATTGCCAGCCTTCGCAAACACGGCGTCGGTAGCATTGGCGATGCGCGCGATGTTCTGGATGTTGGTCAATTGTTCGAACAGCTCGGCGCGACCATATTGGCCGAACGCGTCCCAATGCGCCGGCTTGCCGAAGAGATTGAACTCGCCATCCGCGCCGACGACGTAACGCTGCACCTTGCGCTTGTTGTTGACCCCACGGGTCGGCAGGTCGGCGGCCGTTGTCGCCAGCGTCACGCCGGTGACGCCGGCCAGCCGCGCGGCGCCCAGCGTGTTGATCAGAAAGGCGTTGTCGCTCTTCAGGGAGATGCCGGTCTGCAGGTTGGGACCGGCGTTGAACACAATATGCTGCTGATTGTACGACGCCTCGCCAAACAGCTCCACGCCATCCGCGACGTCGTAGCTCAAGCGACCATAGAAACCATGGCGGTCGTCCTTCGGATCAAGGCCGATGCGGCGGCCTGAATCGTTGACCTGCCAGCTGCCGCCTTGCGTCAGCGTGGGTGCGGCACTTCCAGTCGGGTTTGGAAAGGTGAGCGCGCCATATTGATATTGAAGCACCTGCCCGCTTTGGCCGAAATAGACGCCGCGCAAGGCGTTGGCGACGGTGCCGGCGGATGCCGTGATGAGACCGCCCGGCGTCGAGTTGGCGGCGCCGATCTGGGTGCGGATCAGATATTGCGGGGTAGTGCTCGTCGCCGTCCAATTGGGATCCTGGATGCGGACATAGCCCGTCGCATTCCACCCGCGGTCGACGCTGAAAATGCCGTCGCGATGCGCGATCTCCGCATTCAGCAGGATATGGCCGCGCCCGCCGGCGAAGGATTTGCCCGCGGTGGCTTCAAACGAATAATTGCCTCCGTCGCCATGACTGGTGATCCCACTGTCGCCCGAGAGCTTCACCCCTTCATATTTCTTGTCGAGGATGAAGTTCACCACACCGGCGACGGCATCGGAACCATAGGCGGCCGAGGCGCCGCCCGTGACGACTTCCACGCTTTTGACAAGCGATTGGGGAATCGTGTTGACGTCCACCAGGCCGGTGATGGTCGACGCGACCGAACGCCGGCCATCGATCAGCACCAGCGTGCGGGTCTCACCCAGGTTGCGCAGGTTGAGCGCGTTGATGCCGGCCTGCCCGCTGCTGAGATTGAGGCGCGAATTGGAGGGCCGTGTCGATCCGGCGAGCGCCGGCTGCAGATTGATGAAATCCGCGATGTTGTTGGTCGGAGACTCGCTCTGAATCTCGCGCTGCGACAGCACCGTCAGCGGCGTGGGTGACTGAAAACCGCTGCGGGCAACGCGGGACCCCGTGATCACGAGCTCACCCTGGTCCGGCGTCGGCATAGCGGTATCCTGAGGCGTGGCCGAACCATTCTGCGCCGCGGCCGGCATGCCCATTGCCAGCGCGAACAGTGCCGAGCCCGAGATCAGGGAAAGCTTGGATATGGTCATGTGGGTGCCCCCTTCGTCCACGCGTTCATGGAACTGAAAGGAAAGTTAACATGCGATTCCGGGTGCGCCAGCGATTATGAAGCCGGTTCAATCGCCTGGCCATTTCCGTTGCAGCGACGCAACACCCCCGGTTGACGGATCGTCGCGGTCAGGCGAGCCTGTATTTGAAATGACGGCAGATCAGCTTCTTATAAATGCACCCCACCTTGGCTGAGCCTGCCGCCGCGCCGCGCCCGCCGCTGGAGCGGCTCGCGCTCTATCTGCTGCTCGGTTCCTCGGCGGGCCTGCCTTTCTACATGTTCAACGCGGTCCTGCTGCTCAGGCTGGCGCGGCATGACGTCGACATCGTGCTGATCGGCTTCTTCGCCTGGGTCGCGCTCCTTCCCGTATTCAAATTCACCTGGGCGCCCTTACTCGACAGGTTCGCGATTCCGGGATTCAGCCGTTTCTGGGGCAGCCGCCGGAGCTGGATCATGCTGTCGCAGCTCGGCATTTTCCTGTCGATGCTGGCGATGGCGTTCACGTCGGACGACAAGAGCCTGCCCGTCACCGCCTTGTTCGCGGTGCTGCTCGCTTTCTGGACCACCACGCTGGAGGTCGCCGCGGACGGCTGGCGGATCGAGCTTGCGCCGACCCAGGTTGAACAAGGCCCGATGGTGACGGCCAATCTGTGGGGCTATCGCAGCGCGATGGTCGTCGCGGGGAGCGGCGCCGCCTATGTCGCGGGGCAGTTCGACTGGACCTGGGCCTATCTCGCCATCGCCACCTTGGCCTTCCTCCCCTTCCCCCTCTTATGCGCGATGCGGCCTTCCGAGCCTTCTCCCGCAAGCGGGAGGGGGCTTGAGACGCCGAGCCGCAGCGCGGCACTCGCGACCGGGCTGATCGCGAGCGCGGCGATCCTGTTCCTGTCGCTGGTGGTGACGGCCACGATCGGCTGGCTGCTGCTGGAGATTGCCGGACGCGCCGGCATTACCAGCAAGACCAACATCACGCCGATCGTGCTCTTGCTCGCGATCCTGCCATTCGTGGTGCTGGCGCTGGCCCTGCCCTGGATCCGACGCCTGGAGCCGGACGCGCCCGCGCGGCGATCGGCGGCGATCGGGCCTTATGTCGATGTCTTCTGGCGATACGATTATGCGGTGCTGCCGCTGCTCGCCTTCGTGGCCATCTATCGCATGGGCGACGTGATGACGCTGACTTTGTCGCATCCGATGTGGAACGCGCGCGGCTATAGCCTCAACCAGATCGCCATCGCCGACGGGCCGGTTGCGATCGTCTCCAGCGTGGCGGGTGTCGCGCTGGGCGGCTGGATGGCAGCGCGTTGGCGGCTCGGCCTGGCGCTGACGGTGGGCGCGCTGGGATCGGCGATGGGCAATTGGGTGTTCGTGTGGCTGTGGCAGGTGCCGCCGAGCAATAGCGTGATCTACCTCTCGGCCGGCATCGACCAGTTCGCGCATGGGCTGGAGAGCGCGGTGTTCGTAGTCTATCTATCGATGCTGGTGAACCCGCGCTATCCGGTCGCGCAATATGCCTTCCTGTCGGGTTTCGCCTTCCTGCTGCCGCGGCTGGTGGCGGGCGCGAGCGGGGCGATGCAGAAGCAGATCGGCTATGACGGCTTCTTTTGGCTGGCGGGCGGATTGAGCGCTGCCGCGATCCTGATCCTGCCATTCATGGCCAATGCCAAGCCCAGGACGGACGACGCATGATCGACGCGGCATTCGCTTCGGCCACCGTCGCGATCACGGACGGGCGTATCCCCGGCGCTGCGCTGGGTATCGTCCATGCCGATGGGCGGCGCGAGATGCGCCATGCGGGCATGGCGGCGCTCGTGCCCGAGCCGGAGGTGCTGACCGCCGACCATTGGTTCGACCTTGCATCGCTGAGCAAGGTGATCGCGACCACGAATATGATCCTGACGCTGGCCGAACAAAGCCGGCTCGACCTCGACCGGCCGCTGACCGACGCGATCCCGGACCTGCGCCAATATGACGTCGCCAATGCGCCCGAGCGCCGGCTGACGTTCCGCGACTGCCTCGCGCACCGCACTTTCCTGCCCGCGGTCGCGCCGATCTATACCTATGGCGACGATCCCGACCGGCTGCGCGCCTTCGTGCTCCAGCGCGAATGGACGCAGGGGCCGGCGGTCTATTCGGACATCAATTTCATCCTGCTGGGGATCGCGTTCGAGCGGCTGACCGGCCGTTCGATGCGCGACTGGCCGCTGGGCGAAGGGCTGAGCTACGGCCCCCCGCCCGGCCCGGCGGTCGCGACCGAAGCCTGCAGCTGGCGCGGACGCGTGCTGAAGGGCGAAGTGCATGACGAGAATTGCTTCGCGCTGGGCGGGGCGACGGGCCATGCTGGGCTGTTCGGCACGGTCGCGGGCGTGCTCGATTTCGCGCAGGGGCTGCTCGACGGGAGCGGTGCCACACCGTTCATGATCCGTGAGATCCGCACGGCCTATCATGGGCATCGAACCTGCGGCTGGGAGAAGAAATTCGCCGGCTGGCATGGCGGCGATGCCTGCTCGGCCGAGACGATCGGCCATACGGGCTTTACCGGCACCGGGTTGTGGGTCGATTTCGAGCGTGGGGTGGCGTGGACATTGCTCACCAACCGCGTCCATCCGACCCGGCATCGCGAGACGGGGATCATGGAGCTGCGTCAGGCGACCGGGAATGCGGTGATCGGCGGAGCCGAATAAGCCGGGCAAGACTTGACCGGTTGATCCGCCCAAACCGCAAGATCGGTCGAGCGCGATATCGCGAGGAGCGACTAGCTGGCACCGCCACGGAGGAATGGACCATGAAGGCGGCGGTTCAAAACTACCAAGCCCGGATGCAGCGGGTGCTGGATCATATCGACCAGCATCTTGATGGCGATCTCGATCTGGAAACGGTGAGCCGTGTGGCGGCCTTCTCGAAATTCCATTTCCATCGGCAGTTTGCGGCGACCTTCGGGCTGTCCGTGCATCGCTATGTCCAGCTTGCCCGGATGAAGCGCGCTTCGCACCGGCTGGCCCTGAACGACGCCCAAAGCGTCACGGAGATAGCGATGGATGCCGGTTATGATGCACCGGACGCCTTCGCCCGCGCCTTTCGGCAAAGGTTCGGGCAATCGCCATCGTCGTTCCGGAAATCTCCCGACTGGGAGCCGTGGCTTGCGGCCTTCGGGCCACTCGAAAATGCGAGGAGCAAGCTCATGCAGACGATCTACACCCCTGACGACGTGACGATCCGCGATGTGCCGGCCATGCCTGTGGCTATCCTGGAGCACCGGGGCGACCGGGCAGGACTCCCGGACTCGATCCAGCGCTTCACCGCCTGGCGTAAGGCCGCTGGCCTGTCGCCCGAGACAAGCCCGACCATTACCGTCTTCCGTTCCGAAAGGACTCCCGCAATCCCGGCTGATTATAGCATGGATATTTGTGTCGGAACCGACCAGCCGGTCGCCGCCGATGATGCGCAGATGAAGGCGGGTATCATTCCCGGCGGACGCTGCGCAGTGCTGCGGGTCGACGGCGCGTCCCACAATCTGGAGCCCGCCGCGCTCTATCTATATCGGGATTGGCTTCCCGCCAGCGGCGAGGAGGCGCGCGATTTCCCGATATATTGCCAGCGGCGGCTGTCCTTCTTGCCGGACGCTCCGGCGCATATCGTAGTCGCGGAATTGTTTCTGCCGTTGAAATAGCGTCCTGCGCCGGCAGCCCGCTCCTCAAATCGCAAGAGCGGGCGGGCTGCCCCCGGAGATTGGCGGCCGCAATGCGCCGCTCCGCATTTCGGGGACACAATACTAATTAGCCGATGGCCGCGAGTGCTGGCCGCGCGCGCTCTCCGCACGGGGACGAGCTTTCGCCGGTCCCGCTGGGCACGATCGCTAATCAAGACGCAATTAGTATAGTGTCCCCGAAATTGTAGTGTCCCCGAAATTGAGGCGAAATCTTCATGCCGATGATGGCGGTTCCACCCCAATCAACATCAACGCCGCCCGGCCGAGAGCGCCGAACGGGTTGGCAAGTGTCTCTATCGCTTCGAAGTGGTTGTAGCCCTCACATCGTAGGATTTGAGCGCTGCCTCCGGCTATTTTGAGGAGAGCGGCGAAATCCAGCGTTTGTCGCTGAAACTCGGCGGAGTCCAATGAGGCATAGGCTAAGACGAGCGGGCAACGGATGCGGTTTGCATGTCTAGCGGGACTTAGCCGCGCGACAACGTCTGGAGTGAAGTGAACATATTGGTTTCGACCCGATCGGCTGACGGAATCCAAATCATAGAGTCCGCTGCAACAGATGCCGCTCTTGAGTACGTTCAGCGGAATGCTAAATTCCGCAAGCCAGTCCGTTTCCAAGAGCAATGCACTGAGGTTGGCGCCGGAAGAGTGCCCGGCTAAATGAATGCGCGACTTGTCGCCACCGAAATCTGCAGCATGCCTGTAAACCCAGGCGACCGCTTCTTTCAGCTGCGTCAGCAACTCGTCCAGAGAACCGCCCGCTGCGTCGGCGTCTATGAAATCTACGGCGATAAAATGAACACCTGCTCGCACAAACGACTCTGCTGCATAGGCACTTGCTCGAGCACTTCCTCTTCGCCATTCGCCTCCATGAATAAAAATCTCGATCGGAGCCGGATTGTTCGCCGCCTTATAAATGTCGAGCCTTTGACTTGGAGCAGTTCCATAACTCACCCGTAAGGGTTCCCCCAGTCGAGCTCGCACGTCATCGCTATTTGAACGCCAACGCCCAAGCACCTGCTGGGAGTTGGGTGCATCGATCGCATGGTCAAATTGTGCTTCCAAGGAACGCTGATCGTTACCAAGAACGACTGAAGTTCGTTCGCTCGAAGATTTCGCCTGGCCGGCCGCGGGCTCCATGAATGCGCTAGCGATGAGTGGCAAAACCAACCTTCGAGAAATCAAGATGGGCTCGCCCGACGTCTGCAACGTAGCCTCCCGGTATCATCTTCACAGAAGCCGCTTGTGAAGCGGAAGTCGCCCCATATGCGCTCAAAGGCTAATCCGTTGGGCTATTCGGATCAACACGTCTGACCCCATTCATGAGGTTTCGGCAATGTCCGTCTTTAAGCGATCCTGCCGCCACGTCCGCTCCAACAACCCCGGTTTGATGCGAAGGCGTTACCGGCGCCCTGGCGGTGGTGTATTTCGGGGACACAATACTAATTAGCTAGTGGGCGCTGGTAACAGCGGCACGCCCTCTCCGCATTGGAACAAGCTTTCGCAAGTCCTGATGGGCATAATCGCTTATCGAGCCGCAATTAGTATTGCGTCCCCGAATTCATGGGGTCCCCAAATTCATGAAGCAGGCGCCAAAATAACCAAGCGATCACCTAATGACCATGTCGCCGAAATTCGCGTCTCGATCAGATCATCAGCCTGCTCGACCCGAAGCTGCTGCGGGCCCATGAAGGTCAAATGGTCAGTGACATTCGCCGCAGTAGCCCGGCCGCGCTCCGCAACCGCCAGCCGATCCTCGAGGTTCTCCGAACCGTGCTGCCGCCAACCGGTATAGTCCTCGAGTTGGCCAGCGGATCGGGCGAGCACGTCATTCACTTCGCGTCGGCACTCCCCACCCTGACATGGCAGCCTTCCGACCCCTCGGTCGAGGCGCTCGCGTCGATTGGCGCATGGATCGCTGCCGAGAAGCTGAATAATGTCCTGCAGCCGCTCGATCTGGACGCCACCGCCGAAACCTGGCCGATCGACCGCGCCGACGCGATGATCGCCATCAATATGGTGCACATTAGCCCCTGGGCTGCGACGCTGGGCTTGCTTCGGCGCGCCGGAATCCTGCTCCCCATCGGAGGCCCTCTTTTCCTATATGGCCCGTATCAGCGAGGGGATGAGGCGCTGGCGCCCAGCAACGCGGCCTTCGACGCAGACCTTCGCGCCCGCAATCCCGCATGGGGACTCCGCTATCTCGAAGACGTCACCCGAGAGGCAGAGGCCGTGGGCTTGCAGTTAGATCGGGTCGTCGCGATGCCGGCGAACAATCTGTCCGTCATATTCGTGCGAACCTGACCGCGGCGTTCCGCCAAGGGTCAGCTGAGTGACAGGGCTCCGTGGTTGCTGAGCTTCCGAAACAGACGCTCCATCTCTTCGGCAGGGTGCTTCGCGCCGCCTTCGATCCACCAGGTGAGGAGCGACATGAACGCGCCTACCCTATATCGCACGCTGAACTCCCGCAGGAACGCGCCGCCAGGGCCGCGGAGGCCGAGTTCCTCTATTTCGTGCCTCATCTGGTCCGCCAGAGCGGCCTGGATCGTATCGATTGCGAGCGTCCCGCCGCTCCCCCGGACCACAGCCTTGCAGAAGTGGCGGTGGTCGCGGGCATGCTCGAAAATCGCCAGTGTTGGGCTGACCGGCGGCTGCCCGGCGTCGCCCGGATGCGGGTCGGCCAGCTGCCGGAACAAGGTCCTGACATGCTCGTCGATCGCGCTCCGTTTGAGGTCGTCCCTGGAGGTGTAATGCGCGTAGAAGGTCGACCGTCCGACATTCGCGGCAGCGCAGATTTCCTCGATGGTCAGCGCGTCATAGCCCTTCTCCAGGATGAGCGAGATCAGCGCTCCCTGCAACGCGTCCCGGGTCCGGCGAACCCGCCGGTCGATCTCTCCCTTGGGCATGCTTTTTCCGGACATTGTGGCGGTCTCCGTCCCGAACCAGACACGGCGCGCGATGATTCCAGTATCAATGCCGGACATCATGTCCGGTTTGGGGCATCACGTCCATCTTCCTGATGCCCGTCCGGAGACTTCGCTTGACTCATCTCGAACAGCCGAAACGGGCTGCCGGCCTCACGCTCCATTCGCCTTGGTGGTACGACCTCACCGTGTGGCTGTTCACGCTCGGACGCGAACGCGCCTTCCGCGCAGGAATGCTCGAGCCGGCGCATCTGCGGATCGGCGAAGCCGTGCTCGACGTTGGCTGCGGGACCGGTAGCCTCGCGATCATGGCCAAGGAGCAGGTGGGGCCATCAGGCGAGGTCTACGGCAGCGACGCGTCGCCCGAGATGATCGTGCGCGCCCAGGCCAAAGCGCACAAAGCGGGGGCGGACGTGCGGTTCGCGGTCGCTCCCGCGCAGGCGCTGTCGTTCGCGGATTCGCGCTTCGACGTGGTGCTCAGCACGATGATGTTCCACCACCTGCCGCACATGAGCCGCGAGCAGCTCGGCCAAGAGATGCGCCGGGTGCTAAAGCCCGGAGGTCGGGTGCTCGCCGTCGATTTCGCGATGGGCAGGAAACGGAAGGGGCTGGTGGGCCGGATCCATTCAAGCCACGGTTCAACCAGCCCCGCCGACATCGAGGCGCCGCTGAGCGTTGCCGGACTGAAGGTGATCGCCTCGGCGCCGATCGGCATGAAAGACCTCTATCATGTGCTGGCGCAGGCGCCGGGACCCGCCGGTGCGCACGGGGAGTTGACCGTGCAGCCGCGTGCGGAACCTGAGGCCGGGAGGGGTCGAAAGGCGCCGCACGCGCTTCTCCTCGTGGCCGTGGGCCTGATTGTCGTTGCAGCGCATCTCGGAGCGGCCACCTGGGTCGCCGCGAACATCGATCGCTCCGCGCGGTCCCTGTTCCTCGGCGGCGCGATGCTTGCGGCCATTGTTCTGAAGCTCACCGTCGCGCGAAGGCTCCGCGTCCGCTGGCACCGTAATACCGGCTCGTAATCGCTTATCGAGGCACAATTAAGTATAGTGTCCCCGAAATTTCGAAATTCCCACCGCCGAGATGTCTGATTAGTTCTCCGATGCGATCAAGTTGAGCGCTTCATCCACCGCCCGGGTGGCGTGAACGTCGTCGGGCACGTCATTGGCGAAGGATGAGAAGGTGAGTGTCTTCCCGCTCTTCGCGATCATGTAGCCGGACAATGCGTTGCTCTGGTTGATCGTGCCGGTTTTGGCGAAGAGCTTGCCCTCCAGCGGGGTGCCGCGGAAGCGGCGGCCGAGCGTGCCTTGGTCGCCGCCGACGGGAAGCGTCGCGCGCCACTGTGCACCCCAGGGCTGGGCGGCAACCCAGCGCAGGAAGATCACCGCGCCGCGCGGGGCGACGCGGTCGTAGCTCGACATGCCCGAGCCAT
>JAEKMC010000022.1 GCA_019508115.1 Sphingomonas sp. | reverse complement strand
TCCTGCCCGCCGTATTTTCCGTCGCCGACGATCGGATGGCCGATCGCCGCCATATGCACGCGCAACTGGTGCGTGCGGCCGGTATAAGGTTCTAGCTGAACCCAGGCGGCGGCGTTGCCGGCGCGTTCGATCACGCGATAGCGGGTGCGCGCGGGCGATCCTTCCTTCTCGTCGACATACATCTTCTCGCCGCCGGTGCCGGGCTGCTTGCCGATCGGCAGCTCGATCATGCCGTCCTCGATCGAGGGGACGCCCACGATCAGCGCCCAATAGAGCTTGCGCGCGGTCCGGCTGGAGAAAGCCTTGGCGAAATGCGCAGCCGCGCCCGATGAGCGCGCGAGCAGCAGCACGCCCGACGTATCCTTGTCGAGACGATGGACCAGCTTGGGCCGCCCTTCGGCCTCGAACTGCAATCCATCGAGCAGGCCGTCGAGATGGCGTTCGGTCTTGGTGCCGCCCTGCGTTGCCAGGCCGGGCGGCTTGTCGATCACGATCGCGGCGCGGTCCTTGTGCAGGACCATCGACTGGACATATTCCTGGTCCTCCGCACTCAGCGCCGGTCGTTCGCGCTTCGGCTTTGCCTTCGGCTTGTCCGCCTGCGGAGCTTCGAGCGGAGGCACCCGGATGGTCTGACCCGCCGCGATATGGTCGCCCGGCGCAACGCGCTTGCCGTCCAGCCGCAGCTGACCAGTGCGCGCCCAGCGCGACACGATGTTGAAGCTGGCGTCGGGCATGTGCCGCTTGAACCAGCGGTCGAGCCGGATGCCGTGATCGTCGTCGGCGACGATGAAGGTGCGCGCGTCCTGCGTCACGTTGCTCATGCGAGCGCTCGCGTCAGGAACAGGCCCAGGAAGACGAACATGATCGCCCCGGCGGCCGAGGACACGACATAAGCGGTTGCCAGCATCACTTGGCCGCGCAGGAGCATGTTGGCTGCTTCGAGGCTGAAGGCGGAGAAAGTGGTGAAGCCGCCCAGCACGCCCACACCGAGCAGCAAGCGCAGCGGCTCGCCCTGCGCTGGCGCAAACTGCTTCGCGAGCATCCCGGCGAGAATACCCATCAGCAGTCCGCCGAGAAGGTTGATGATCCACGTGCCCCAGGGGAAGCCGGGGCCGAGGTTGCGCAGCGCGATCGCGCTGATCTGGTAGCGGAAGCCGGCGCCAACCGCGCCGCCGAGCATGACATAGAGAAGGGAGGGCATTCGCGCGCTGTAGCGCCTGTGGTCGCTCGCGGCCAGCCTAGCCCAGCATCAGGCCTGCGATCACCAAAACCAGCCCGCCGGTCGCTACCGTCCAGACCAGGCTGCGCACATAAGGAATGCCCGCGGCATAAAGCGGCAGATAGACCAGCCGCCCGAAGAAATAGAGATGCGCGCCGATGTTGGTGAGAAGGCCCAGCCGTCCGGCATAAGCCGCGCCGAGCAGCGCGCCGACGAACAACGGCAAGGTCTCGAACAGATTGTCCTGCGCGCGCTGCAGCCGGGCGGGTAGCGGGTTGAGCGGCGGCATCGTCTCGTCGCGCGCGCCGGCATTCCATTTGAGGCCATATTGGCGGGTGCGGATATGCGCCGTGAGCAATATCTGCACCAGCGCGAGGATCAAAGTCGCGCCCAGCAGATACAGCTCGATCGCCATCAATTATCGTCCTTCCCCGTTATCGTGATCGTGCCCTTGCTGCCGCTACCGTCGGGCGCGATCTCGACCGCGAAGGTCTTATCATCCTTCTTGGCGCTGAGCGAGGTGCCCGTGCGAACGATGCCGCCATAGCCGGCATCGAGCGCCGACCGGGCATAATGGTCGATCACCGCCGCAGGCCCTTCACTGTTGGTGAAGTTCATGCGGACGACGCCCTGACCATTGTCGTCCTTGCCGCCATCCTGCGCGTCGACGTTGAGGCCGCTCACATGCGTGTTGGGCGCGAGCTTGATGCCATCCAGGTCCATATGGCCGGCCAGGTTGACGCTGGGCAGGGATATGTTGGCGTTGAAGCCGGGGACGTTGACCGCGACCGCGCTGCCGCCGTCCTTCTTGTCCTGCATGGCGATATGGACATTGTCGCCATCCTGGCCGTTGCCGGTTTCGCTCACGTCAACCTTGGCGTGACACGCCGCCAGGCCGGCGAGGGACAATGTGCAGAGGATCAAGCGGGTGCGCATGAACGGGCTCCTTTGACGCCAGAATATCATACTGTATTGCACTAGCAATACAGTTTCGCTTCGCGCATAAGCGCGCGCCGGAGGTGGCCGCATGTTCAACCTGATTTCGTTCCTGATCGGTCTCGTTGCGATCGTTCCGCTGCTGTTCACGCTTTTACCGCATCTGTGGTGGGTAAACTGGTTGCTGCTGCCAGTGCCGATCGTGGGTCTGATCATCGGCTTGATCTCGCGCGGCACAGCGGGGCGGAACCTCAACCTGATCGTGTTGATTATCGCCATCCTGAGGCTAACCATTTGGCACTGACTGTTATGCTGACGATCGGACTGGCGCTTGCGGCGGCAGAGCCCACGCCACCAACCCCGGCGCGCGAAACCTCCGTCGCGGCCGCGATGCAGGTGGTGCGGAATTATTATGCGGCGGTGTCCCGGCGCGATTATCGCGCGGCTTATGCACTCTGGCACGGCACGCGGAGCTACGCCCGCTTCCGCAAGGGCTATGCCGCCACGCGAAGCGCGAAAGTGAGCTTCCTCGAGGCAGCCACGCCCGAAGGGGGAGCTGGAAGCATTTACCTCGACCTTCCGGTGCGCGTGGATGCGGTGCTTCGCTCAGGCGCGCAGCAGCATTTCGTCGGACATTATACCCTACGCCGCGTGAACGACGTTCCCGGCTCGACCGCCGCGCAGCGTCGCTGGCACATCGAAGGCGCGCATCTGAAGCAGGTGCCCGCCGGCCGATAGCCGACGGGCAGGAAGGAAGTTTAGCGGCAGCGGACGTTGCCGCGATCGATCGACCGGCCGAGCAGTGCGCCGCCGCCCGCGCCGAGGAGGGTGGCAAGCGTGCTCGAATGGCCGCTGGACAGCGCATTGCCGAGCAGGCCGCCCAGCACGCCACCTACGATAAGGCCGGTCGTGCCGTCGCTGCGGCGGCAGTAATAACGTCCGTCCGAACCGCGGTAGATACGATCGTAGCGTGTCAGGCGGCGTTCCCGATAATCACCGGGACGATAGTAACGCACCGCATCATAACCGCCGTAACGCGGATCGGGCCGGTTCCAGTCATAATGGCGGCCATTCTGCCAGCCATTGCCCCGGCCGTTTCCCCATCCTTCATGGCGGCCATTGTCGTGACGACCCTCATGATTGCCGTGATTGCCGTGATTGCCGTGGCCACCGGGATCGGCGAAAGCCGGGGTCGTCGCCGGCAACGCCATCGCGGCGATGGCCAGGCTCAGCATGAACTTCCGCATTGGGTGGCTCCTCTCAAATCGCCCTTAGTAACGGCGACAGAACGAAACCAGCCTCCAGCGGTTGCGTGAACTCAAAACAACCTTTCGTTCATCGGGATCGATACTGCATCATCTCTGCCGAAGCGGGAGCGTTAGAAGTCGACTCCCGCCGCGATCGCTTCGAGCTTGCGCACGCGCTCTCGTAAATCGGCCAACTCGATCCGTGCGGCCGAACTGGGAACGCCGGTCGAGGGTTCGGTGCCGCGGCCTTCCAGCGAAAAACGCTGCAGGCCGATCCAATCGCGCCAGCCCTTGAGCGTGGTGATGCTCACCACCACGATGCCGGCCAGGCTCGCGCCGCTAATGGCAGTCCACATGATAGGGTCGGTCATTGCCGCACCTCCTTGTCGCGCAGGGCCTCGATCTCGCGTTCGAGCGCGAGGCCACGATTGCGGTCGCCGTCGGTCACGATCCGTTCGAGTACGGCGATCCGTTCCTTCAGCTCGCGGACTTCGCCGCGCAGCACCTGCTTCTCGGCGTCGTTTTCCTGACGGCCGACATAGACTTCTTCCCTGCCGCGGCCGGTCCGGACGATGCCGTATCGGGCGCGAATGACACTGGCGATCGCGGTAATCAGCACGATCAGCACAATCATCTCTGGACCGTTCATCAAATCCTCCAATGAACTCGTATAAGGTCAATTGGCCGGCAGGCTGCGGAGCTTCTCGATCTCGCGATCGAGCATCACGCCGCGGTCATTCTCGGTAGCAATCCGTTCGAGCACGGCGAGCCGGTCCTTGAAGAGGCCGAGTTCGGCGCGCAACGCGGCGACTTCGGCATGTTCGTGACCGTTAGACGCATCGCCCTTACCGTGGCTCGGTCGGAGCACTCGCAACTTGGCCAGCGTCACGATCATGATCGCGGCGACGGTGGTGATGATCACCATTGCAGACCAGAACCCCATCCAACCTACCCTTTCGTAAAATTGATGTCAGTTGATCGGTGCATCGCGCAGCCGCTCGATCTCTTCGCCCAATTGGGTCGAACGATCGGTCAGGATCCGCTCCAGCACCGCCACGCGCTGCTCCAGCCGATCGGTATGCGCGGCATATTGTGCGGCCTTCTCGGCGACCTGCTGCGCCTCGATCTCCATCTTGCGCTGCTGCAATTGCATCCAGGGACGGATGAATACGCCGCCGATGATCGCCAACAGCCCGCAGCTGATGCCAAGGATCGGAATGAGCAGGGGATTGATGTCCATGATCCTATCTCCTCAGTTGGCCGGGCCGCGCAGCTGCTCGATCTCATGCTCGAGCGAGAAGCTGCGGTCGGTGACGATCCGTTCGACCGCCGCCAGGCGATCCTTGACGGACCCCAGTTCGGCGCGGAGTTGGGCATTTTCGGTGGTGAGCAATTTCATGCGCTCTATCTGCTCGCTGTTGGTCTTGGGATAGACTGCGTGACCCCACGCATTCTCCAGCGGATAGCCGTGCTTGATCCGCAGCCAGGTGGTGAAGACCCAGGCGGCGATCCCGATCCCGCCCAGGATGAAGGCGGCGCGAAGATAGGGTGCCAAAAGCGCTATCGTTTCCATGTTCCTGTCCGTCCTTCTTGCGATTCAGCGCAGTTGTTCGATTTCGCGGGCGACGCGGGTCGCGGGGTCGGTGGCGATCCGTTCCAGCACGGCGATCCGCTCCTCGAGCCGCAGCACCTGCCCGGTCAGCTTTTCGTTCTCGGAAGAGAGCAGCTCGACCTTGCGTTCGGCGTCCATGTTCACTCGGCGTCCGCGGCGGCCATGATGTTCGTCCAGCGGATAACCGTGGCGGGCGCGGATCCAATTGTTGGCGACCCAGGCGAGGATCGCGACGATCGGAATGAGGATTCCCCAACTGTGCATCATTCGTCTCCCAGGCGATCCTCGGATCAGCGCAGCGCTTCAATTTCGTCTGCCAACCGGCGATTCTGGCTGGTGATGTGGGTCTCGACGTCGGCGAGGCGGCGGTCGATGTCGCGGAAGGAAGAGCGCACGTCGCGGATCGAAGCGCCGGGCCGTGCGCGGACCTTCTGCCAGAACTTGCGGTCCTCGCGATCCTCATAGTCCAACTCGCGCGGCTTCTTGTCGGCGAACCAGGCGACGATGAAGTAAGCGAGCAGCCCGAAGCCGCCGAAGAAGCCGGTGGCGAAGTTCACCAGCACGAAGCCCACGCGGACGAGCAGGACGTCGATACCGGTATAGTCGGCGATCCCGGCGCACACGCCCAGGAATTTTCCATTCTGTTTGTCGAGATAAAAGCGGGTGCGGCGCGGAGTCATTGTCTTGGTCCTTCCCTGTAGTCTTGCGGTCGCGCTCAGTGATCGCGGCGGCGCGTGCGGGTGGTCAGCGGTTCCCGCGTCTGCGCGCGGGAGAGTTCCAGATCCTCATCGTGGTCGTCGCGCAGGCTCGGGCGAAACCCCGGGCTGTCGGCGGCGACGATCCGCTCGATCGTGTTCATCCGGTCTTCAAGCCTGCGGGCGAGCATGTGGAGCTCATCGAGGAGGTTTTCGTCCTCCATCGTCAGCGTCCCGTTCTTCTTCCATTGCGTGATGTAATGGAACACCAGCCAAGGGAGCCCGACGAAGAGGGTCAGGATCGCAGTGACCGCGATAAGGAATTCGGGGGTGTTCATTATTCAGCCTCGCGGCTTGGCGCGGCTGAGCCGCCGCCGCCGACGCGCGCCTTGAGCGCGGCCAGTTCGGCATCGACCTTGTCGGCCGAGCGCAGTTCGGAGATTTCCTCCTCCAGGCTCTTCTGCACGCCGAGACCGGCGGCATCGGCGCGGCCCTCGGCATAATCGACGCGGCGTTCCAGCAGCTCGAAGCGCGAGAAGGCATCCTCGACCTTCTGGCCGGCATACATTTCGCGCAGACGAGTACGGTTGTGCGCGGATTCAAGCCGGGTCGAGACCGAATTCTGGCGGGCGCGGGCTTCGCGCAACTTGTTCTGGAGCTTGGTGATGTCGGCCTCGCAGGCGCCCAGCGCCTCATCGATCGCCGAAATCTCCTCGTGGAGCTGCTCGGCGAGATCGGCTGCCTTCTGCTTTTCGGTGAGCGCGGCCTTGGCCAGGTCCTCGCGGCCGCGCGACAAAGCGAGCTCGGCCTTTTCGATCCAGCCGTCCTGCACCTGGTTGAGCTTCCCGATCTGGCGCCGCATCTCCTTCTGATCGGCGATATGGCGAGCGGCGGACGCGCGGACCTCGACCAAAGTCTCCTCCATTTCGAGGATGATCATGCGGATCATCTTCGCCGGATCCTCAGCCCGATCGAGCAGATCGGTCATGTTGGCGGCGATGATGTCACGGGTGCGGGAGAAAATTCCCATTTCAGTCTAGCTCCTGTGGTTACGCGTTCCGGCCGTCACTCTGGCCATTATCTACTCCGGGGCGGGCTAAGGGACCACCCGCCCCGGATGGTCGCCGCGTGGCTTACTTCGCGGCGAGTTGGTGAATTTGCTGGGCGGCAGTCGCAGGGCTTGCGGCCCTGGCCGGACCGATCGCTGCGCCGATGAAGGTCGCCGACAGCGCGAGCGCGCCCAGAGCCGAGACCATCATCCGCTGCATGTCGCTCTTGTCTAAACCGAAAGTCATGTCCGTGAACCTTTTTCGTCTTTTCGCGCCGGATGTTCCCGACGTTGCTTCCTGCTTTGCACGGGGTGTGCCAATTTGCAGAAACGCCGGAAAACCGCGAAAAACAGTGCCGAAGCGGCGAAATTTCCCAATTAGGACTTGCCAATAAATGGGAAAATCCGCCAACCTGTTGGCATGGATCGCGAAGCGCACTTCATCGGCCAATCGGGGCCATTTCTCGACGCGGTGGAGCGTGCGAGCCGGGCTGCGGCGCTCAACCGCCCCGTGCTCGTCATCGGCGAACGCGGCACGGGCAAGGAACTCGTGGCCGAGCGTCTCCACCGCCTGAGCCCGCGTTGGGCGGGGCCGCTCATCACGATGAACTGCGCGGCCTTGCCCGAGGCGCTGATCGAGGCCGAATTGTTCGGCCACGAGACGGGGGCCTTCACCGGCGCCACCAAGGCGCGCGCCGGCCGGTTCGAGGAAGCGGACGGCGGCACCTTGTTCCTCGACGAGCTCGCGACGCTGAGCCAGGGCGCGCAGGAGAGGTTGTTGCGCGCGGTCGAATATGGCGAGGTCAACCGGATCGGCTCGTCACGCGCGATCCGCGTCGATGTGCGTATCGTCGCCGCCACCAACGAGCATCTGCCGGCTTTGGTCGACAAGGGCCGGTTCCGCGCCGATTTGCTCGATCGTCTCTGTTTCGAGGTTATCACGCTGCCGCCGCTCCGCGCACGCGAGGGCGATGTCGCGGTGCTGGCGGACCATTTCGCGCGGCGCATGGCGGCCGAGCTCGGCTGGCCGCGCTGGACCGGCTTCGGCAGGCATGCGACCGAGCAGCTCGAAACCTATGACTGGCCGGGCAATGTCCGCGAGCTGCGCAACGTGGTCGAACGTGCGGTCTATCGCTGGGACGAGACCGACAAGCCGGTCGATGAAATCCAGTTCGATCCTTTTTCCTCGCCCTGGCGGATGGCGCCGCTGAAGCAAGCCGGGGAGGGGGCGGACGCATCCGCGTCCGAGGCGCCGCAGCCGACTCCGCCGCCGGCCAATGTGGAGTGCGACGATCTGCGCGCCGCCTGCCATTCCTATGAGCGGCAATTGCTGGAAGCCGCGCTCGCGCGTTGCCGCTTCAACCAGCGCGCAACCGCGGTTGCGCTCAAGCTGACCTATGATCAACTCCGCCATGCGTTGCGGCGCCACGATTTGCTGGAAAAGACCGCGAATTAGGCAGTTGCGCCGCACGCAACTTACCCGCTTGCGCTTCCTTGCTGCATCGCACAAACTCCCCTTCGAATCAGAAGGGACAGCGATTGGGGGCTTCCGCGTTCGACGAGATGCATGGCGACGGCAGCGCGACGCGTGATGCCTATGCCCGCGTTGCACAATGGCTCGCCGATACTCCCGACGACTATCTCCAGACGCGCCGCGCCCAGGCCGAACTCTTTTTCCGCCGGATCGGCATCACCTTTGCCGTCTATGGCGACGCGGAGGCCGATGAGCGGCTGATCCCGTTCGATATCGTTCCCCGCATATTGTCGCGCGCCGAGTGGCGGCGGCTGGAGGCGGGGCTGGTCCAGCGCGTGCAGGCGCTCAACGCCTTCCTTCGCGATATCTATGGCCCGCGCGAAATATTGCGCGCGGGAATCGTGCCTGAGGAGCTGATCCTCCGGAATCCGCAATTTTGCCTGCCCGCGATCGGGATCGAGCCTGCGCATGGCGTGTACACGCACATCGCCGGCATCGACATCGTCCGCACCGGTCCCGACCAATTCTACGTGCTGGAAGACAATGCCCGCACGCCCTCCGGCGTTTCCTACATGCTGGAGAACCGGGAGGTGATGCTGCGGCTGTTGCCCGAGCTGTTCGACCGGCACCGCGTGGCGCCGGTGGACGATTACCCAGAGGAATTGGATGTGCTTTACATGCGCACGACCGAGGGGCCGCGCCGCGTCGACGTGCTTTATCGCCGTGTCGACGACGCCTTCCTCGATCCGCTCGTCTTCCGTCCCGATTCGATGCTGGGCGTGCCTGGAATCGTCGCGGCACAGGCGGCGGGCAACCTCACCATCGCCAACGCGATCGGCACGGGCATCGCTGACGACAAGGCGATCTATTCGTACATGCCCGAAATCGTGCGTTTCTATTCGGGCGAGGCGCCTCTGATCGAGAATGTGCCCACCTGGCGCTGCCGCGAGCCCGAGGCTCTGTCTTACGTGCTCGATCATCTCGCCGAGCTGGTGGTGAAGGAAGTCGACGGATCAGGCGGCTACGGCATGCTGGTCGGCCCGCATGCCAGCACCGCCGAGCGGGACGAATTCCGCGCCAAGCTCAGGGCCACGCCTGAAAAGTTCATTGCACAGCCGACGCTCGCACTTTCGACATGCCCGACGCTTGCCGACAGCGGGATCGTGCCGCGTCATGTCGACCTGCGCCCGTTCGTGCTGACGGGCGCCAACGGCACGTGCATCACCCCCGGCGGGCTCACCCGCGTGGCGCTCAAGCCGGGTTCGCTGGTGGTCAATTCCAGCCAGGGCGGCGGCACCAAGGATACATGGGTGCTGGATGATTAGGAGCCTGTTCTTTCTCGAGACCGCACCGGTCCACGCCCCCACCCGGGCTCCCAACAGCGTATTCTATGGGAGGCCGGGCGTGGGCCGGTGCCGTCAAGGTTCGGCGGATGCCGAACCGAACATCGAGAGCGCGCGCTGATGCTGTCGCGCACCGCCAGCGCGCTGTTCTGGACGGGCCGCTACGTCGAGCGCGCCGACTTCGTCTCGCGTCTGATCGATGCGACGATGCGGTTGGCGGCCTTGCCGTCATCCTATGGTGGCGATGTCGCCGCCTGGAGCGGTGCCTTGTCCGCCGCCGGCGTGGCGGACAATTATGCTGGCGAGCATTCCGAGATCGCCGAGCAGCCCGCGTTGCAATTCCTCTCGCTCGGGGCTGCCAACCCGTCGTCGATGCGCGGTTGCGTCGAGCGTGCGCGCAACAATGCGCGCGCGGTGCGGACCGCACTCACGGTCGAGGTGTGGGAGGCGATCAATTCCGCGTGGCTGGAGATGCAGCATTTCGGCACGCGGTTCGACAGCCGACTCACGCTCAACAAACTGCTCGACGCGGTCAAGTCGACCGCGCTCGCTTTCGACGGCGCGACGCATCGGACTATGCTCCGTGACGATGCCTATTGGTTCATCCGCCTCGGCGCCGCGATCGAGCGGGCGGACAACACCGCGCGGTTGCTCGACGTCAAATATCACCTGCTGCTGCCGCGCGACGAGCCGGTCGGCGGCAGCCTCGATTATTTCCAGTGGACCACGATCCTGCGCACCGTCTCCGCGCTCACCGCCTATCGCCACGTCTATCGTGACAGCGTGAAGCCCTGGCTGGTCGCGGATCTGCTGATCCTCAATCGCCGCATGCCGCGCTCGCTCGCCGCCTGCGCGCAGGATGCGGTTTCCTATCTCGACCAGCTTGCCAGTTTGACCGGGCGACGCGGCCCCGCGCATCGTCAGGCGGTCGCCATTGCCGGGCGCTTCGCCAACGCAAGGATCGAATCCCTCTTCGCGAAAGGGCTGCACGAGGTCGTCCAGGATTTCATGGTGGAGAATAACCGCCTAGGGGTGCTGATCGCTGAACAATATCTCTTCTGATGCGCATCCGAATCGATCACCGCACGACCTATCGTTATGACGCGCCGGCCTCGAGCCTGGTGCAGGCTTTGCGCGTCACGCCGTGCGAACATGCCGGGCAGCACCTGATCGACTGGCGCGTCGACGCCGATATCGACGGCAGTTTCCGCGATAGCCGCGACGCCTTCGGCAATCGCATCACCATGTTCTATGCCGATGGACCGGTGAGCGAGATGACGTTGATCGTGACCGGACTGGCCGACGTCACCGACATGGCGGGTCTGGTCAACGCCGAAGAGACGCTGCCGCCAACCGCTTATCTGCGCACGACCGAACTCACGCGGAGCGACCCGGGGCTTGCCGCGCTGGCCGAACGCTTTCGCGGCGAGGCGCCTCTCGCGACGGTGCACGGATTGTGCTCGGCAATCTACAACGAGATGCGGTTCGAAGTCGGCATGACCGGCACCGCAACCAGCGCGGGCGACGCCCTCGCCGCCGGCCATGGCGTGTGTCAGGATTTCGCGCATATCTTCGTCACGGCCGCCCGGTTGCTCGATGTTCCCGCGCGTTACGTCTCCGGACATCTTGCGCGCGACGAGGCGCAGGAGGCGGCGCATGCCTGGGCCGAGGCCTATGTGCCGGATATCGGCTGGATCGGGTTCGATCCGACCAACGGCATTTCGCCCACAGATCATTATCTGCGCGTCGCGATCGGACTGGACTATCTGGATGCCGCCCCGATACGAGGGGCGCGGCGCGGCGGAGGGGCGGAAAGCCTCAGCGTGAGCGTCGATGCGGCCGCGGCGATGCACCAGTCGCAAGCCTGAGTGAGGATGCGTGACCTATTGTGTCGGAATTCTGGTGCAGCAGGGGCTGGCGATGCTGGCCGATACGCGCACCAATGCGGGGGTCGACAATATCTCGACCTATCGCAAGCTGCGTGTTCACGGAAATGACGGCAAGCGGCTGATCGCGATCGCGTCCGCCGGCAGCCTGTCGACCACGCAGGCGGCGATCCAGCGCCTCTCGCAGGGCATCATCAACCCCGAGACGGGGGAGAGCGAGACGCTCGACACCGTTTCGGATATCTTCTCCGCGGCCCTCGCTGCGGGCCGGGCGCTGCGCGCTTCGCGCGATGCGATGGCGGGGTTGCAGGCGGAGGATGTCAATTTCGACGCGACCTTCCTCGTCGGCGGTTCGGTCGGCGGCGAGCGGACCCGGCTCTTCCTCGTTTATTCAGCGGGCAATGCGATCGAATGCGGGCCGGAAACGCCTTATCTGCAGATCGGCGAGAACAAATATGGCAAGCCGATCCTCGATCGCGCGCTGCGCCATGATACCGAACTCAAGGAAGCGGTGAAGGTCGCGCTCATCTCGTTCGATTCGACGCTGCGCTCCAATCTCGCGGTCGGCCTGCCGCTCGATCTGATGATCGCCCGGTCCGGCCAGACGCGCGCCGAGACTCTCGTCCGGATCGACGATAGCGATCCTTATTTCCATGATCTGTCGCAGCGCTGGTCCGAAGCCCTGGCCCATGCCCGCGAGGAAATACCAAACCCGCCTTATTGAGATGCGGTTCGGTGCCGCCCTCTCCCAAACACGCCCACACCGGTTGCTTGTGACGGGCCTTTCCGCTAACGGCCCGACCCCATGCTTACCTTCCTTCTCGTCATTCACCTGCTCGTCACGATCGCGCTGGTTGCCTTCATCCTGATGCAGCGGTCGGAGGGCGGCGGCTTGACCTCGAGCGGCAGCCCCACCGGGCTGATGAGCGCGCGTGGCGCGGCCGATTTCCTGACGCGTACCACCGCGATCCTCGCGACGATCTTCGTCTGCTTGTCGATCGCGCTCGCGGCGCTGGCGACGATGCGGAACAGCTCGACCAAGATCGACACCAGCCTGGTGCATTCGACACCGGCGTCCACGCCGGCAACGGCACCGGCGGCTCCGACTCCGACCGCCCCCGCGCCTGCCGCGCCGACCAACAACAGCAGCGTTCCGCTCGCTCAGTAAAAATAAATCTGTGGGGGGTTGGAAAGGCCCCTTGCACGATGCGGATTCGGGTCGCTAAGCCCATCCTCCCATGGCGCGGTTCATTTTCATAACCGGCGGCGTGGTCTCCTCGCTTGGCAAGGGCCTGATGGCGGCGTCGCTCGCGGCGTTGCTCCAGGCGCGTGGCCACAGGGTCCGCATCCGCAAGTTCGATCCCTATCTCAATGTCGATCCGGGCACGATGAGCCCGTATCAGCATGGTGAGGTCTACGTCACCGACGATGGTGCGGAGACGGACCTCGATCTGGGGCATTACGAACGTTTCACCGGCGTGCCCTCGCGCCAGTCGGACAATGTGACGTCGGGCCGGATCTATCAGTCGATCATCCAGCGCGAACGGCGCGGTGACTATCTCGGTGCCACGGTGCAGGTGATCCCGCACGTGACCGACGCGATCAAGGAGTTCGCGCGCGCCGAGGTCGACGACCTCGATTTCGTGCTGTGCGAGATCGGCGGCACGGTCGGCGACATTGAGAGCTTGCCGTTCATGGAGGCGATTCGCCAGTTGCGGAACGATCTCGGCCGCGACCAGACCTGCTTCGTGCATCTGACGCTGGTGCCCTACATCGCGGCGGCGGGGGAGCTGAAGACCAAGCCGACCCAGCATAGCGTGCGCGATCTCACCAGCCTGGGCATCCAGCCCGACGTGCTGGTCTGCCGGTGTGAACGCGAATTGCCCGAAACCGAACGCGCCAAGATCGCACTGTTCTGCAACGTGCCCAAGAGCGCGGTCATTCCCGCGCTCGATGCGCCCAGCATCTATGCCGTGCCGATCCAGTATAGCGCTGCCGGCCTCGATGAGGCGGTGCTGCGTGCCTTCAACATGGAACCCGGCATTCCGCCTGATCTGCGCCGCTGGCACGATATCGTCGATGCGCTCGAAAATCCCGAGGGCGAGGTCACGGTCGGGGTGGTCGGCAAATATGTCGGCCTGCCCGACGCCTACAAATCGCTGCATGAGGCCCTGATCCACGGCGGTATCGCCAACCGGGTCAAGGTCAATATCCGCTGGCTCGACGCCGAATTGTTCGAACAGGACGAAGCGGAGATCGCGGCGAAGCTGGAGCCGATGAACGCGATCCTCGTCCCCGGCGGGTTCGGCGAGCGCGGCAGCGAGGGCAAGATTGCGAGCGTCACCTTCGCACGCGAACGCAAGGTGCCCTATTTCGGCATCTGTCTCGGCATGCAGATGGCCTGCATCGAAGGCGCGAGGAATACGGCGGGCATCGACAAGGCCTCGACCACCGAGTTCGGCCCGACCGATGAGCCCGTGGTCGGCATGATCACCGAATGGATGAGCGCGGACGGACTCCAGAAGCGCGCCGAGGGCGGCGATCTGGGCGGCACGATGCGCTTAGGCGCTTATGACGCGCGGCTCGACGGTAACAGCCATGTCTCGTCCATCTATGGCGCGAACGACATTTCCGAGCGGCATCGCCATCGTTATGAGGTCAATGTCCATTATCGGCCGGCGCTGGAAAAGGGCGGGCTGGTCTTCTCCGGCATGTCCCCCGATGGCGAGTTGCCGGAGATTGTCGAGCGGCCCGACCATCCATGGTTCATCGGCGTCCAGTTCCATCCGGAGCTCAAGTCGAAGCCGTTCGATCCGCACCCCTTGTTCGCAAGCTTCATCGAAGCCGCGCTCAAGCAAAGTCGTCTGGTCTAACGGCGAGGCGGTTTGGGCATTGCGCGGCTCAGACCCGCAAGATCGCCCGCAGCATCGGTTCCAGGATCGTCGTCGCGCCCTGTTCGGTGTTCGCGAGCAGGGCCAGATCGGCGCGGTCGTCGGGGAAATGGAACAGCCAGGCGTCGAAGCCCGGCGCCTGCCCGTGTTGCCAGCAGGCGCGCCGCCCGAACAGCCGCCCCACCTCCAGTCCGAAGCCGCGCGCATGCCGGTCGAGGAAGGGCGCGAGCGCGGGGCAGGGGCCGCTTTCGCCACCCGCGTAGATCATCTGATCCAGTGCGCTGCGCGAAATCAGCCGTCCGCTATGGAGCGCGCGGTTCCACAATAACAGGTCGCTGGCAGTCGTGTACAATCCATCGGCCGCGACCGCGCCATGACCGGCGCCGGCATTACGGAAATCGTGCGCGCACCCGCCGGCAAGCCGGTAGCCCGAGGCGCGATGCGGGATGATCTCGGTCGGGTTGGGGAAACGGCTCGCGGTCATGCCGGCGGGACCGAGCAAGGCGCCTGTGACGAAGCCGACGAAGCTTTCGCTGGTCACCACCTCCACGATGCGCCCGAGCAGCGCATAAGCCGCATTGTTCGCAAGAAGCAGATCGCGCACCCGGACTCGTCCGGTGTCGGGCTCGTTCGGCAAGAAGATGTCGATAGTATCGTCCAGGCGGAGCTCGCCGCGTTCCGCCAGCAGCAGAATGGCGGCGGCGGTAACCTGCCGCGTACAGGCGCCGACGCGGAAGATTGCGTCGCGATCGACCGGTGTTTGCGTTTCGAGATTGGCCCAGCCGAAGCCTGCGAACGCCGGGGTCTTGATCGGCAGGCACAAGCCCAGACCCACGCCCGCGGCATAGCCGCCCGCCACGGCGGATTCGGCGATCGCCCCCAGCGTCTGCGGTAAAGGCGCGGCCTCGCCCGATACCCGGTCCGGCGAAGCCCACCAGCTGATGGCGGAAGCGGTGCGGTGCAACAGCGAGCGATTAGTCTGGAGCATCGGCGTCACCCTTCAAGCCGGTGTCCCGCTGGTAATGGCAGGCCCAACCTGAACGTTCAATTACAACTGTAGTCGTTTCGTGCCCGGGCCATGCTGTAGTGCAAAAAAATTCAAGGCATGCCACAGGGAATGATGTCCGATCCGCTTACCGACGCCGATTTCGCGGCTCTATTTGGTTTCCGTTATGCGCTGCGCCGCTTTCTGGCGTTCAGCGCGGAAGCGGCGGGCGGCGCCGGCCTGACGCCGCAACAGCATCAGGCATTGCTGGCGATCCGTGCGGGGGAGGGGCGCGAATTGATCGTCGGCGCGCTCGCGGATCGGCTGCTGCTACGCCCCCATAGCGCGACTGAGCTGGTCGATCGCATGGAGAAGCTGGGTCTTGTCATCCGCACCGTGGGGCAGGCCGATCGACGCCAGGTCACGGTTCGCCTTACCCGCAAAGGCGAGCAATTGCTGAATGGATTGTCCGAGGCTCATCGCGCCGAGTTGCGTCGCCTGCGTCCCTTGCTCGGCGAATTGATGTCAAAACTTTAGACCATTTGAATAGAGCCTGATTCACGCTTTCGGCGGAAGCGCGAAGCGCTTCCATCGAAAACGATCAGGCTCTACGCGCTCAATTGATCTCGGCGATCAATGCGCTCGCCTGCGCGCCATTGCCGTCCGCGCTGTTGGCGGCATCGACCCCAACCTTGGCCTCATCGCTTTTGGCGAAATGCACCGCGCTGAGGCAGATGCCGCCCGCCCAGATCAGGGCCGCCCAGCGGCTGCGGAAGATGTAGCGCATCGGGATCATGCCCGGATCTTATCCCGCGACGGTTGAGAAGCGGTAAATCAGGGCCCTTCGATCAGCGGATCGCCTGCCGGCGCGGGCGCGCCGGTCGTCACGGGGTCGGAAGGCGTGGGCGGGATCGGGTCGGTCGGCTCGGGAATGGGAACGTCGATCGGGACGTCGGTCGGAATTTCCGGGGTTGGAGGCTGGCTCGCCATCGGATCTCTCCTTCGAAAGATCCAACGCCGAGCCAGCCGCTTCGTGCCGCGCTTTATCTAGTCATGCAGTCGGTCGACCGGAGTTGCGAACTTGTAGATCGTTGTCGATCGGAAGGTCTGGCCGGGGCGCAGCACGGTGGTCGGCCATTCGGGATGATTGGGGCTGTCGGGCAGATGCTGCGTCTCCAGCGCAAAGCCGCCATATGCGATATAAGGTCGGTTGCTGGGGCCCTTGTCGATTCCGCGGAGCTGGTTGCCGGTGAAGAACTGGACCGAAGGCTCGGTCGTATAGACTTCCATCATCCGGCCGGAGACGGGCTCGGTCACGCGTGCCGCCAGGACCGGTTTCTTGCGCGGCGCATTAGCGAGCACGTAAGGCGTATCATAGCCGCCGCGCCCCATCGCCTTCAGCGCATCGATCCCGTCGCGCATTACGTGCAGGGTGCGCAGGTCATAGGGGCCGGCGACCTCGATAATGTTGCCGGTGGGCAAGGACATGCGATCGGTTTCGGCCATGCTGTTGGCGCGGATCTCGATCAGATGCCCGCCGACATCGCCATTTCCCTCGCCCGCGAGGTTGAAATAGCTGTGGTTGGTCAGGTTGAGCACGGTCGGCTTGGTCGTGGTCGCGGTATAGTCGATCCGAAGCTCATCATTCTCGGTGAGCGTGTAGCGCATCCGAACCGTGAGCTTGCCGGGGAACCCTTGATCGCCGTCCGGGCTCACCAAGGTCAGCACCGCGCTATGATTGATGCCAAGCGGCCGCATCGACACGCTCCAGTAGCGCACATTGTAGCCGGGAGGGCCGCCGTGCAGCAGGTGTGGGCCGTTATTGGGCTTGAACGTGTAGGTCTTGCCGTCGAGCGTGAAGCGCGCATTGCCGATGCGATTGGCGTAGCGGCCGATCGGCGAACCGAAACCATAGCTGTTGCGCGCCTCATATTCGGTCGCGCTCTTGAAACCGAGCACGACGTCGGCACTTTTGCCCGCCCGATCGGGCGTGTCGATCTCGGTGATCAGCCCGCCATAATCGGTGAAGCGCACGCGCATCCCGTGCTTGTTGGTGAGCGTGTAAAGGTGCGCGGTCCGTCCGTCCGAGGTCTTGCCGAAGCTGACCGCGCCGCCGATCACTCGCGCAAGCGGAATGACCGGACCCGACACGGCCGGGGCACAGATACAGGCCGTAACGGCGGCAATCGCAAAAAACCTCATCAGCTAACCCCTCTTGCGTGGAACTGGTTCACCGCGGCGTTTCCGCGGCTTTCTTTGCATAATAGTCCGCCAACACGGCGAAGGCCTGCTTGTGCTCGCCGGTCTCGGAGATGAGGCCCTTGCGGTTCCACCCCTGTTCGAACACGGGATGCTGGCGGCGCGGCGAGCGGAAATCCTTGAGCACCCAGGGGCTCATGCCGGTCAGCTCGGGGACCTTGTCGGCCATCTTCAGCGTCGCCTGCAAATAAGCGGTCTGATAGTCCTCCGATTCCTTCCGAATCGTCCGCGGATCGCGGAAGCCGGCCTTGGCGTCCGCGCCGAATTCCGAGAAGACGAGTGGCTTGTCGGTGGGCACCCGCCAGGTGATGTTCGGCACGTCGGCCAGCTTATCGTCGGTGTACCAGCCATTATAGGTGTTGATCGCGACCACATCGACCTTGGCGACAAGCGGATCGTTGAGCATCATCTCGGCATGGCCGTCGACCGTGCCGCGCCCGTTGAGCAACGCAGCGGACAGCAAACGGCTCGGGTCGATCCGGTGCACGTCGTCGGCGAGCGTGAACAGGAAATGGTTGCGCGCATCGCTGACCGGGGTCTCGTTCGCGATCGACCAGATGATGATCGCGGCGCGGTTGCGGTCGCGCATGATCTCCTCGGTCAGCATGTGCCGCGCCTTTTCGAGAACGTCGGGATTGTCGAAGGCGACGCGCCAGTAGATCGGGATCTCGCTCCATACGAGCAGGCCGAGCCGATCGGCCTCGCGCGTCATCACCTCCGAATGCGGATAATGGGCGAGCCGGACGAAATTGCCGTGCAGTTCGTCCTTCACCACGCTCAGCAATTGGTGCGCGGCCTCGGGCGTGATCGCGCGGGTGGGGTTGGGGCCGATCTCTTCCTCATGCACCGAAATCCCGCGCAGGTAGATCGGCTTGCCGTTGAGCAATATCCGCGTGCCCCTGGTTGTGATCGTGCGGAAGCCGATCGTGTCGCCAAGCGTGTCGCCCGCGCTCGCAACCGTCACGTCATAGAGCTTGGGCGTTTCGGGCGACCAGCGCCGCAGGCCGTGCGGCGCCGCGATCGATCCCGACCAGCGGCCGTCTGCGTCGGTCTTGCCCGAAAGCGTCAGGTGCAATTCGGGGATGCGCAGGCTGATCGGCCGACCGGCCGCACCAGCCCCGTCGAGTTTGGCATCGACCGCGATCCGGCCGTCGGCGGTGAGCCGCACCCAGGCATCATCGACAAAGGTGGCGGGGACTTCGATCAAGCGCACGCTGCGCGTGATGCCGCCATAATTCTCCCAGTCGGTGACGGAAGGAGGAATGGAGGTCTCGCTCGCCTGCGAATCCGCGGCGACGACGATGCGGTTCTCGCCCGGTCGGAGCGTATCCGTCACCTCGATCGCAAAGGGGGTGAAGCCGCCTTCATGCGTGCCCACCTGCTTGCCGTTGAGCCAGACGGTCGCGCGATAATTGACCGCACCGAAGCGCAGGAACTGGCGCATGCCGGGTTTGGGGTGCGCGTCGAACTTGCGTTCGTACCAGACCAGGCCCTGATAATAACGCATCTCGGGTGCGTGGGGGCGGCTGGATCGCCCCGGTTCCTCGCCATGGAAGCCGGCCTGGCCATCGCGGTAGGGATCGACCGAATAATGCCATGGCCCGTCCAGGCTGAGAGCCGGCCTGAGGTCGCCCGCCGCCAGGATCGCGGCCTCGCAGGCCTGCACACCACCGAACGCGAGCAACAAGGCGGCAAGCCGGGCAAGTGCGCTACGCATGATCTCTCCTGATCCGGGTGGCATCGAACGGCCGCCTTACCTTTCGGGCTCTATCGGCGCCGTGAGGGCAATGCAATTTGAACCAGATGATAGCGTTCCCTTGGATGTCCGAGCCGCTATAGTGCGCGGCGACGCGCAATCAGCGCGCGATAACAAGGGGATGATGCCTGTGGCGAGATGCTTGATGGCGGCGGTGGCGTGCGGCGCGTTGGTGCCGGCCGTGGCGCAAGCGGCGCCGCGCCTGCTCGATCCGATGTTCGCCGATCATGGCGTGATCCAACGCGACCGGCCGATCGCCGTGTGGGGCGAGGCTGCTCCGCGGACGAAGGTGGACGTCACGCTTGGGCCCGACCATGGAGTTGCCACAGCGAACGGCGATGGCGTCTGGCGCGTAACGCTGGCGCCGATGAAGGCGGGTGGACCCTACATACTGTCCGCCCACGGCGGCAGCGAGACGCTCAGCGCTTCCGACGTGATGATCGGCGACGTCTTCATGTGCTCGGGCCAGTCCAATATGGAATTCCCGGTGATCGGCAGCCTCGATGGGAAGGACGCGGTCGCGCATTCCGCCGACAATGGCATCCGCCTGCTCACCATCCCGCAATATTCGAGCGCGATCCCGCTGGCGCGCCTGCCGGAGCCGGCGCAGTGGAAGATTGCGGGCCCCGACAGCGTGGGCCGTTTCTCGGCGGTCTGCTTCTTCATGGCGCAGGATTTGCGTAGCCGTCGGCAGGATGTGCCGATCGGGCTGATCAACAATAGCTGGGGCGGTGCGGCGATCAGCGCCTCGCTCAAGCCTGCCGCTTATGTCGCGACCGGCGGCGATCCCAGGATCGCATCGATCGTGAGCCTGTTCGGCAAGGACAGCTTTGCGGCCAATCGCCAGTGGGGCGATATTTGGGAGGCCTGGTGGGCGGCACATGAGAAGGATTCGGCCGAAGCCACGCCTTGGGCCGCGAGTTTCAAGCCGGGGCCGAGCTGGAAGCCGGTCGCATCGCTCGATCATTGGGTGACCTGGCCATCGCTCGATCATTGGGTGACCTGGCATATCCCCGCGCTCGACAATTTCGTCGGCCTGATGTGGTATCGCACGACGGTGACGCTGACGGCGGAGCAGGCCGCCAAGGGCGCGACCTTGCTGATGGGTCCGGTCGACGATCTCGACCAGACGTGGGTCAACGGTCATCCGGTCGGCACAGGCTGGGGTTTCCCGCAGCGGCGCTATAAGCTGGCGCCGGGGATGCTCGTCGCGGGCGAGAATGTGATCGTGGTCAACGATTTCAACACGTGGGCCGACGGCGGCGTCTGGGGTCCCGCCAATACGCGCGCGATCGAGTTTGCCGACGGCAGCCGCGTGGGCCTCGACGGGCAGTGGCTCTATCGGCAGGTCAGCGAGTTCAACGACCAGCCGCCGCGCGCGCCATGGGATGCGATCGCAGGTGTGGGCACGATCCAGAACGGCATGGTCACGCCGATGGGACCTTATGGGCTCAAGGGCGCGGCCTGGTATCAGGGCGAAAGCGATGCGCCGGCGCGGCTGGCTTACGCGCCAAAACTGCGCGCACTGATTGCACAATGGCGCGCCGATTTCGGCAAGGACCTGCCCGTCCTGGTGATCCAGCTCCCCAATTTCGGGCCCAAGATCACGCCGCCGGTCGACAGCGAATGGGCCGGATTGCGTGAGGCGCAGCGGCGTGCGGTGGCCGGCGATCCGCATGCCGCTCTGGTGGTCACGATCGATCTGGGCGATGCCAACAACCTCCATCCCCGCAACAAGCGCCCGGTCGGCGCGCGGATGGCGCGGGCGATGGACCATATCGCCTATGGCGCGAAAATGTCCGCCTCCGGGCCCGAGCCGATCGCGGCGAAGCGTGAGGGTAAGACTATCGCGATCAGCTTTGCGGGTCTCGACGGCAAGCTCCAGGCCAAAGGCAATGACGCGGTGCCGTTCGAATTGTGCGGCGACAAGGACGATAGCTGCCGCGTCGTTCCCGGCCACATCGTCGGCAACCGGATCGCGCTGGCCGCGGACGCCTCGGCGACGCGCGTGCGGTATTGCTGGGCGGACAGCCCGATCTGTACGGTCAGCGACGATAGCCTGCCGGCCGCCCCGTTCGAACTGCCGATCAAGTGATGGAGGCTGGTGAGGCGCTCGCCAGTAACCTCTAGTAACCGGGCCTCGCTGGTTTCACGCCCGCGAGGAGATTTGCTGTCCAGGACACATGATCGGCGCGCTTGGTTTATCTCTGTTCGATTTTCGACGTTCGCGCTCCGACTGGGCAAGATGCAGATATCGCGCCGTGAAGTCGCCTATCTCTTCCAGTTTGGCGGGGTCCAGAATCGTGATGCAGCTCTTTCCGCAAGAGGCCACGCCAACTCGATCCAAATCGTGCATGACCCTGTTTACGGCTATTCTGCCGAGCCCAACCGCATCGCCCAGCTGCAACTGGGTGAGCGGAAGGATGTAACGCGCTCCCGGCGACAGGGCGCCCCCCTCGATGCGTAAGGCGAGTTCACAGAGGAGGTGGGCCACGCGTGTTCTTGCGTTCCGCCGGCCGACATTGACGATCCAATCCAGTGCGATCGAGCAGGATATCATCGCATCCGCGCTGAGGATCTCGGCGATTCCCGGATGTCGGGCCATGATCGTGCGTAACCGCGCGGCATCCACCTGCAGGAGCTGGCACGCGGTGAGCGCCTGCACATCGTAGGACATCGTCTGGAGCAGCATATCCCCGAGGCCCACGAATTCGTGCTTCAGGCGGAGCCCAACGATCTGCCTGTCTCCCTCCGATGTGAGCTTTGTTTGATACATAGCGCCATCCAAGACGTAAGCGCACCAGAGCGGCGGATCGCCTTCGCGGGAAAGGTGGTCGCCGGCGGCGAACTGCCGCCGTTTCAAGGGTAGATTGGCGATCGCCGCGCGTTCCTCGCTGGACAACAGGCGTCTCGCTCGTCGCTCCAGCGCATTGATCCAAGTTAGGGCTTCGTCGTTCAACTTGCTCTCCGCCTCTCCCAACTTCAAGCCGATGCCGAAATAGTTAAAATAGGTTAACGACTGGTTAAATCACAGAGCGGTTTCGAAGAGTGATTACCAAACATTGGTGGTTAATGGAAATAATCTGGGCGAAAGTGTAGCTTAGGATACACCCTTTGTGCTCGGAACTTCTACCCATGCGATACGGCCAGAATCGCCGTCAGTTTGTGGGAGTGGATCATGGGGAAAATCATATTGGCAGCGGCGATTGCCGCGCTCGGATCTTTGCCGGCTATGGCAAGCGTGACGGTAAGTAGCGTTGATGGGGCGTCACCCTACGGGGTGCCGGCCACGTTCCAGTTCGATGGCGCGACTCCGCAGTATAGCGGCACCATCTACACCGACTCAGTAGGCGGGGTTCGCGCGCAACCTGCCGGCAGCACCGGTGGTTATGGGGCAGTCGGTCCGTCGAACGCACAATCGAGCGCGGACCTCGACCTCTCGGCATTTGGCGCGATCAGCTCCATTACCTTGCTCTGGGGTTCGGTCGACACCTACAATTTGTTGTCGGTTCTCGGAACCGGCCTGAGCTTCAATGGCGGAGACGAGGGCGTTAGCCCTTCGAACGGAAACCAGGTCAACCCGAGCTCCAACCGGCTTGTGACGCTCACGTTCACGGGCGCGGACCGTTGGAACGTAACGGGCCTGCAGTTCAGCTCGACCGGCAACGCATTCGAATTCGACAACGTGAACGTGGTCACGGCCGGCGTTCCCGAACCGGCATCCTGGGCGTTGATGCTCGGCGGTTTCGGCGCGATCGGTTTCGCAATGCGGAGCCGTCGCAAGGCTGCACTGAGCTTCAGCTAAGGCCTGCCAAGGGCAAGCAGGGCCGCCGATCCGCAAGGGCATCGGCGGCCCTCTTGGCCAATTCAGTTCTTGCGACCGCTGCTACTGTGGGTGTCGCGCTCGTTCGATGACGATAGCGGCTACGACGCAAGAACTGCCATCACGCCATGTCTAGTGGTATCCGTTCGCAGACGCTCCGAGCGTCTGCGAACGGATGTCCATGCGCCTCGATCGCACCAAGACGGTGTGGACCCGATCCGCGATCTCTTTGCGGGCCAGCAGCCGTGATCAGAGCTGCGTCGACGGGCTGGACACATGGAATCACCTGAGTCGGCATGAGTTGGCGCCGCCAGACCTTTTAACCTCTTCCATCCGAAGGGGCGTTCACGCCCAATGTTCTCCCATCCTCGCCCAAGTTCGGGCGGTTAAGAACTTTTTGACTGTCACCGTGCGATGCTATGCGCCGGGAGATAGTATTCAGCGTGCCGTACCGATCCACCGAGCAGTCGCGCCGCCTTGGCCGCTTCGTCCTCGCCGTATTATTACCGGTGCTCGTTGTGGCGCTCGGACTCGCTGCAGCCGCCGGAATCGCGTTACGCACCGCCGCACGGCAAGCCGATGAGGTCTCGGCCGCGCGACAGACCCACGAGGCCGCTCTTGCGGTGGGTGACGCGCTCGATGGGCTCGCTCAAAGCCAGATGGGCGTCGCCATCTGGAATCCCCTGGTTCAACAACTCGTTAAGGAACGTCCCGACTGGCGCTGGATCGACACGAATGTCGGCGAGTGGCTGAACTTCGACTTCGATCATGATGCCGACTTCATCCTCGGGGCGAACGACACGCCCATCTATGGGATGTTGAACGGAAAACGGGTGGCGCCGTCCCGCTTCCTGGACGTATCTCATGCCGCGATGCCGTTGATCGATGCCGTGCGCGGCAGGATTCGCCGCGCACCTAATCCGCACGAGCGGCTTCCGGGCCAGCAGCTGAATCCGCGGACGACCGTCAGGACCGCGCCTCGGGCGATACATGCTACGGATGTGGCGCTGGTGGGCGGGCGGCCGGTCGCGATCAGCGTGATGGCCATCATCCCCGAAGAAGGAACGGCGCGGATGACGCGGGGGGCGGACCCCTTGCTGGTCAGCATGCGATATCTTGATGCAAAGTTCATGGGCCATCTTGGCAAGGTGCAGGTCCTTCGCAATGCGCACTTCGTGCGGTCCCTTCCGCTCGCGCCTGGCGAGCGGGCGTATGCGCTGGCGTCCGCCAGTGCCGGCGAGGTCGGGTTTGTCGCTTGGCAACCGGATCGTCCGGGTGGGCAGGTCTGGGCGGCGATGGCCCCCAGTGCAGGGCTGGCTCTCGCCGGGCTGTTGATCGCGTTGACGATTCTGATCTTCAGCGTCGGCAAGCTCATGCGGAGGGATGCGCAGTCCCTGAAGCAGCTGGGCGACGCCCACCTCCAACTCAAGGTACGCGAGGCGCAGGCGCATCATCTGGCCTTCCATGACACGCTGACCGGACTGCCGAACCGCGCTTTTTTCAATGCCTTGACGGATCAGGCGGTTGCTGCCTCGATTGACGACGAAATCCTGGCAATCCTGTTGCTCGACCTGGACCGCTTCAAACAGGTCAATGACACGCTCGGGCATCTCGGGGGTGATGTGCTGATCCAGCAGGTGGCGAATCGTCTGCAGGCGGTCATCGGTCCGGACGATCTCGTCGCGCGACTGGGCGGCGACGAATTCGCCGTCCTGCTTTGTGACTTGTCGTCGATCGAAGCGATTGAGAAGGTCGCCGCGGCGATGGTCGCCTCCGTGCGGGAGCCGTTCGATGTGCTCGGCACCAAGGTTTTTGTCGGAGCCAGTATCGGGATTGCCTGTCATCCTGCATGTCGCGGGGACCGCTCGGAATTGATGCGGATGGCGGACATTGCGATGTACCGGACCAAGGCTGAAGGGCGCGACGGATTTCGCTTCTTCAGCGAGGACATGGACGAAAGCGTTCGCTTCCGCCGGGAAATCGAGCGCGACCTGCGCGAGGCCATAGCGAGCGAACGCGGTCTTATCGTGCATTACCAGCCGCAGGTCGACGCAGCCGGAACCGAGCTCGTCGGCGTAGAAGCGCTCCTTCGCTGGGACCATCCGACCCGCGGTCGCCTTGGACCCCAGACATTCGTGCCCATCGCCGAGGAAACGGGGCTTATCCACGAGCTCGGCCGATGGGTTCTCCGGGAGGCGTGCGCCGTGGCCCGGACCCGGCCCGATCTATCGGTCGCTGTAAACCTGTCGCCGGTCCAGTTCCGGTCGCGGGGGTTTGCCGAGGAGGCTGTGCGCATCGTGACGGAGGCGGGGGCCAAGCCGCGCCAGATCGAGCTTGAGGTCACGGAAAGCGTGCTTCTGGACAGCGACGATCTGGTGCGCGACGCGCTCAGCAATCTTCGTCGGGCGGGATTCAGGATAGCGCTCGACGATTTCGGAACCGGATATTCCAGCCTCAGCCACCTGCGCGAGTTCGAAGTCGACAAGCTGAAGATCGACCGCAGCTTCACCAGCGGCATTGGCGAGGCGAACGACGCGGTTGCCATAATCGATGCCGTCGTACGGCTTGGCCATGCATTCGGCCTCGTCGTGACGGCGGAAGGGGTTGAGACCGAGGAGCAGCGCGCCTTTCTCCAGGCCGCCGGCTGTAACGAACTGCAAGGCTTCCTGTTTTCGGCGGCTGTGCCTGAAAGCAGGATCGGCGAAGCCGTCCAGACCACGAAACGACGCCGAGCCGCCTAGAGCCGATCGTTCTTGGGAAGCACTGCGCTTCCGCCGAAAGCGTGGAGCCGGCCTATTCGTGGTTCAAGCTGATCCAGCTCGAACCCGACCGCTTCCATCCTCAGGGCGTCGCCTCGTTCCAATAATCCGGATGCTGTTCGAGCAGGGCCTGCAGGCTCGCGGCCAGCGCGTGGTCGTCCTTGGCCGAGGGATGATGGTCGCACCCCGTCATCTCCAGCCCGGCGAAGTGGAGCGTGGCGACGGGATTGCGCGTGTCCTGGTTAAGCGTCGCCGCGATCTGCTGGACCTGATCGTAGAACAGGTCCGATCCCATCAGGATCAGATGCGCCTGCGGTTGGCGGGCCATCAGCATATGGGCGAAGGCGATATATTTGGCGCGGTAATCGGCGGCGAGCGCATCCTTATTTGCCCAGGCTTCGCCGGCATGGACCGGGGTTGAGAAATCGTTGGTACCAAGGTTGATCACGATCACCTGCGGCCGCCATGCGTTCGGATCGGCGTCGGTATCGAGATGCGTCGCGTCGTCGGGCTTCAGGCGCGGATAAAGCAGGGGCAGGTTCTGGCCGGGGCTGCCGCCATTGTAATTCCGCACGATGCCGAAGCCCGAGAAAGCATTGACCCGATAGTCCGCGCCGATGGCCCGGGCGAGGGTGGGACCAAAGGCCTGCTGGCTGTCGGTCAGGTTATGCACTTCGGTCCGCGTGCAGTTCGGGCCGCGCGCGATATTGCCGTAACCGACCGTGTAGCTGTCGCCGATGAACTCGATCTGCCGCTTATAGCCGGGCGCGGGGAGGGGCGTGCTTCCGCTGGCGGGATAGAAGCCGATGAAGCGGCTGCCGCCCGACTGGCTCTCGGTCACTTTCTCCAGCCGCACGACATGGTCGCCGGGCGGCAGGCCGGCGATCGTCAGGCTGGTCGCGCCGGGCTGGATCAGCAGGGCCTTTTCCGCGCCGTCCACCAGCAATTGCAGACGGTCTTCCCTGGTCTCG
>JAEKMC010000146.1 GCA_019508115.1 Sphingomonas sp. | reverse complement strand
GCTGCCGGCGATGCTGTCCGCCGCCGGTCCCAAATTGCCGCCCGGCACGCCGATCTGCGCGCGCCCCGGCACGGTACCGATCTTCATTTCGCCGATGGGCGAGCCGTTCCTGGGGACGTCCGGTTCGCCTTATCCCTCCGCCGTCTGGTTCGCCGGCGCGGACAAGAACAAGGACGGCGCGCTCACGCGCGACGAATTCGTGGCGGACGCCTTGCGCTTCTTCGGGGCGCTCGACACCAACAAGGACGGCAAGCTCACGCCCGACGAGATCGGCCGTTATGAGGCGGTGGTCACCCCCGAAACGTCGATCTATTCGGCAAGTCCCGACGATTTCTTCGACCGCCCGCGCGGCGAGCAGGATCGCGGTGCAATGGCCGATTCGCGCGATTATGGCGGACCGATGGGGGCGGGACGTTATGCCTGGCTCAACGTCCCCGAACCGGTGTCCGCTGCCGACCAGGATGTCGACCGAGTCGTGACGCGCGACGAATTCGCGACGAGCGCGGCCAGCATCTTCGAGCGGTTGGATGTGCTCAATCGCAACATATTGCGGCTTTCCGATCTTCCCCACACGCCGCAACAGATTGCGATCGAGGGGCCTTGCCGCACGCCGAAGAAGCGCAAGGGCCGCGAGCAGGAATGGTTTGGCTGACCCGCAACTAATGTTGCGCAATCGTGAAACAAAATTATAAGCGGCTTTGGAGAGCAACGAGCGCATTGTAAGCGCGTTGGGAGAAAATGGACGAGATGGCCGAGGGCGCGCGCCGTAACCTGCCGCCGCTATCGCTGCATGTGCCCGAGCCGAAATTCCGGCCGGGCGACGCGGTCGATTATGCCGATTTCGACCGGGGCGAGGCCGGCGCGGTCACGCGGCCGGCGATCGATGCCGATCCCGCGACGATGCGCGGGCATAGCTACAGCCTGGTTCGTGTGCTCGATGATGAAGGCAAGGCGGTCGGCCCGTGGGATCCGCGGATCGAACCCGAACGGCTGGTGGCGATGCTGCGCCATATGGCGCTGACGCGCGCGTATGACGATCGGCTCTACCGCGCGCAGCGCCAGGGCAAGACCAGCTTCTACATGAAATGCACAGGCGAAGAGGCGACCTCGATCGCCGCCGCTTACGCGCTCGACCGCGACGATATGTGCTTCCCGTCCTACCGCCAGCAGGGCCTGCTGATCGCGCGGAACTGGAGCCTGGTCGATATGATGTGCCAGGTCTATTCGAACCGTGGCTTCTTCTCGATCTCGGGCAATCTCGCCACCCAATATCCGCAGGCCGTGGGCTTCGCGATGGCGAGCGCGGCGCGCGGCGACACGCGCATTGCGGCGGCCTGGTGCGGCGAGGGCTCGACTGCGGAGGGTGACTTCCACTCGGCCTGCACCTTCGCCAGCGTCTATCGCGCGCCCGTCATCCTCAACGTGATCAATAATCAGTGGGCGATCAGCAGCTTTTCGGGCTTCGCGGGCGCCGAGAACACGACCTTCGCCGCGCGCGCGATCGGCTATGGCATTGCCGGGCTGCGCGTCGACGGCAATGACGCGCTCGCGGTCTATGCCGCGACCGAATGGGCGGCCGAACGCGCGCGTGCCAATGTCGGGCCGACTTTGATCGAATTCTTCACCTACCGCGCGGAGGGGCATTCCACGTCGGACGATCCGACCAAATACCGGTCGGCCGAAGAGAATGTGAAATGGCCGCTCGGCGATCCGATCGCGCGGTTGAAGCAACATCTGATCCTGATCGGCGCGTGGGACGAAGAGCGCCACGCGGCGATGGACAAGCACGTCGCCGAGCAGGTCCGCGCAGCGCAGAAAGAGGCGGAGGCGCAAGGCATCCTCGCCGACGGCCTGCTCCAGCATCCGTTCGAGACGATGTTCGAGGACGTGTTCGAGGAGCAGCCCTGGCACCTCAGGGAACAGAGCCGGCAGATGCACGACGAACGCAAGAAGGCCGGCATATGAGCGCACTCCCGTTCCCCGACGAAAGCCGGGGCCCAGTCGAGCCAGCTGCGCGCGCGGTAGCGCGCCCGCGCTGCCGCGCGGATCTTTTTCTCTGCTGGACCCCGGCTTTCGCCGGGGAACGATCGGGGGCCGCGGCGTGAGCACCACCACTACCGCCACCACTACCAAGCCGATGAACATGATCCAGGCGATCAACAGCGCGCTCGACGTGATGATGGGCCGCGACGAGGATATCGTCGTGATGGGCGAGGACGTCGGCTTCTTCGGCGGCGTGTTCAAGGCGACCGAGCACCTCCAGGCGAAGTACGGCAAGACGCGCGTGTTCGACACGCCGATCACTGAGCTTGGCATCATCGGCGTTGCTGTCGGCATGTGCACCTATGGGTTACGCCCGGTGCCCGAGATTCAGTTCGCCGATTACATCTATCCCGCACTCGACCAGCTCGTGTCGGAAGCGGCGCGGCTGCGCTACCGTTCGGCGGGCGAATTCACTGCGCCGATGACGGTGCGCTCGCCGTTTGGCGGCGGCATCTTCGGCGGCCAGACGCACAGCCAGTCGCCCGAGGGCATCTTCACCCATGTCGCGGGGCTGAAGACGGTGATCCCCTCTAATCCCTACGACGCCAAGGGTCTGCTGATCGCGTCGATCGAGGACAATGACCCCGTCATCTTCTTCGAGCCCAAGCGCATCTATAACGGGCCGTTCGACGGTCATTACGACCGGCCGGTGACGCCTTGGGCCAAGCATCCGTCGAGCGCTGTGCCGGAAGGCTATTACCGCATCCCGCTCGGCAAGGCGGCGGTGGTGCGCGAGGGCGAGGCGGTGACGATCCTGGCCTATGGCACGATGGTCCATGTCGCGACCGGCGTGGTCGCGGAGATGGGGATCGATGCCGAGATCATCGACCTGCGCACGCTTGTCCCACTCGACATCGAGACGATCGAGGCGTCGGTCAGGAAGACCGGGCGTTGCGTGGTCGTGCACGAAGCGACCAAGACATCGGGCTTCGGCGCCGAGCTGTCGTCGCTGGTGCAAGAGCATTGCTTTTATTCGCTGGAGGCCCCGGTCGAGCGCGTGACCGGCTGGGACACGCCGTACCCGCATAGCCTGGAATGGGCCTATTTCCCCGGCCCCGTGCGGCTCACCCGCGCGCTCGAAAAGCTGTTGGAGGCCTGATGGCTCGCTATTCGTTCAAGCTGCCCGACATCGGCGAAGGCATTGCCGAGGCCGAAATCGTGGCGTGGCACGTCAAGGTCGGCGACACGATCGCCGAGGACGATCCTCTGTGCGATATGATGACCGACAAGGCGACGGTCGAAATGACCGCAGGTCGCGGGCGAAGTCGGCGATCAGATCGCGATCGGATCGGTCCTGGCGGTATTCGAGACCGAGGGCGAAGCGGCGGCCGAGCCGGTGGTCGAGGTCGCGCCCAACGAAGCCGCCGAGGTGGTGAAGCCCGAACCCACGCCAGAACCCTCTCCCCTTGTGGGAGAAGGCAGGGAGAGGGGACGCGAGCGTCGCGAGCCACAAAACAATTCGGACGACGGCGCATCGAGCGCCGCCGCCCGACCCCTTCTCCCCAACCCTCCCCCACAAGGGGGGAGGGAGTCCCGTCGCATCCTCGCCTCACCCGCCGTGCGCGAACGCGCCAAGAACCTCGGCATCGATCTTGCCCAGGTGAAGGCCGAAGGCGACCGCATCCGCCATTCCGATCTCGACGCTTTCCTGACCTACAACCAGGGTTATCGCGCGGGCGGTGCCGCGCGGCCTGACGAGCAGATCAAGGTTGTCGGCCTGCGCCGCCGCATCGCGGAGAATATGCAGGCGTCGAAGCGCCACATCCCGCATTTCACCTATGTCGAGGAATATGACGTCACCAAGCTGGAGGCGTTGCGTAGCGATCTCAACGAGACACGAGGATCGAAGGACCGGCTGACGATCCTGCCTTTGCTGATCATCGCGATCTGCAAAGCCCTGCCCAAATTCCCGATGATCAACGCGCGTTACGACGACGAGGCGAATGTCATCACGCGTTCGGGCGCGGTCCATCTCGGCATCGCCGCGCAGACCGACGCCGGGCTGATGGTGCCGGTGATCCATGACGCGCAGGCGAAGAATGTCTGGCAACTCGCCGCCGAGGTGAAGCGGCTTGCCGAGGCCGCGCGCACGGGCAAGGCGAAGAGCGAGGAATTATCGGGCTCGACGCTTACCCTCTCTTCGCTCGGTCCGCTCGGCGGGATCGCCGCGACGCCGGTCATCAACCGCCCCGAAGTCGCGATCCTGTGCCCCAACAAGGTGGTCGAGCGGCCGGTGGTCAAGGACGGCCAGATCGTGATCGCCAAGATCATGAACATGTCGATTTCGTGCGACCATCGCGTGGTCGACGGCCATGATGCGGCGAGCTTCGTGCAAGCGGTCAAGAAGCTGGTCGAAACACCCGCCTTGCTCTTCGTCGATTGATCGGCGCGCCGGTAACGGCAGGTCGGTTGGCCCCGTGTCGCCACAGTCAGGCCTGCCCTGGAGCAGCGCTTGTCCCCGGATTATTACGGGTGGTATTCTTTTCCAAATAGCAACACTCCGCGGCTCAAGCTTAAACTGCCGGTAATCCTATAGGGCCGGGCGTAGGTTTTAGGCGGGGCGGCTTCGATGAATAATCTTGCGATCAAGAATAAGCTTCTGATTTGCTTTTCGCTTTTGTTCGCCGCGATGCTCCTGGTCGGCGGTCTTTCGATGTGGAAGCTGAGCCAGTTGGGCGCAACGGCGCAGCATCTCGGGGTCGAACGCCGCAAGATGTTGGAGGTGACAAAGGGGATCGATACGGCGGTATCGGATTATCGCCTGGCCGAAGCGGGGCGCATTATTTCGGCTGGATCAAATGGGGGTGGGAACGGAGATCAGGATCTTGCTGCCCCGAAAACCGTGATTGGCGATAATATCGCATTCCTCAAGCCGCGCCTGGTGATCCCGAAAATGCAGGCGCTCGTCGTGCAGTTCCAGTCCGAGTGGGGCGATTATCAGGCACAATCCCAGCGGATTATCGCGCTTGCCCGCGAAGGCAAGAATATCGAGGCGGCTGCAAGTTTCCGCGCCACCCAGGCGACCTTTGATAAAGTGAACCTGACCACCGACCAGATGTCGGACTTTCAATCCAAGGTGATGGACAGGTTGTCGGCGGAGGCCGGGGCTTCCTACCGCTTCAGCCGGAACGTCATTATCGTTGCTGTGGTTTTCACGGCGCTGCTGGTGGTCACGCTCTTGGTCCTGCTGGTGCGCGCGATCGCGACGCCTCTCGCTGGCGTGACCCACGTGCTGGGCGAATTGGGCAGGGGCAATCTTTCGGTGAGCGTGGATGCGTGCGATCGCCGTGATGAGATCGGCGCGCTCACGACTACGACCCAGAACCTGCGCAACCAGCTGTTCGCTGCCGAACGTGCGAAGGATGAACAGGCCGACCTGATTGTGACGTCGATCGGGGCCGGCCTCTCGCAATTGGCCGAAGGCGACCTCACCGCGCGCGTCGACGTGGATCTCGCGGGCAAGTTCGCGCCGCTCAAGCAGGACTTCAATCGCGCGATGGAGGCATTGCAATCCGCGCTGGAGAAGGTCGCGCAGGCCACCTCAGGAATCCGCACCGGATCCAGCGAGATTCGGCAGGCATCGGACGATCTGTCGCGTCGTACCGAGCAGCAGGCCGCCAGCCTTGAGGAAACCTCTGCTGCCATGAACCAGATCACTACCACGGTGAAACAGACCGCCGCCGACGCAGGCCAAGCGAACCACCAGGTGGGCGAAGCGCGGCGTGACGCCGAGGAATCGGGCAAGATCGTCCGCAGGGCCGTCGAAGCGATGGGAGGGATCGAGCGTTCCTCGGCGGAGATTTCGGAGATCATTTCCGTGATCGACGGGATCGCCTTCCAGACCAACCTGCTGGCGCTCAACGCTGGCGTGGAGGCCGCGCGCGCGGGCGATGCCGGCAAGGGCTTCGCGGTCGTCGCGTCCGAAGTGCGCGCGCTGGCGCAGCGTTCCGCCGAGGCCGCGAAGGACGTCAAGGATCGGATAACCGCGTCGTCCCACCAGGTCGGAGCAGGCGTTGAGATGGTGGGGGAGACGGGCAAGGCACTGGACCGCATCATTGGCCACATCACGGGCATCAGCGAACTTGTCGAAGGCATCGCGCTGGGCGCGGACCAGCAGTCGGCCGGCCTGACGCAGGTCAATATCGCCATCGGCG
>JAEKMC010000021.1 GCA_019508115.1 Sphingomonas sp. | reverse complement strand
GCCCCGCCGCCAATTCCCGGACGCGCGCCTGGGTGAGCGGCCGACCACGCGGCGTCATTGCGAGCAAGGGGATGCCGGGCCTGACCGATCCGTCGATCGCCGCCGCCAGCACATCGGCGCGCATCACCATCCCCGCGCCGCCGCCCGCGGGCGTGTCGTCGACCGAGCGATGCTTGTCGGTCGCGAAATCGCGGATCTGCACCGCATTGAGCGACCATCGCCCCTCAGCCATCGCACGTCCCGCGAGACTTTGTCCGAGCGGCCCCGGAAACATTTCCGGATAGAGCGTCAGCACGGTCGCGGCGAAGCTCATGCGTCGACCCGCGCGGCGATGCGGTCGGCGAGGATAACGGTGATTAGTCCGAGCAGGGGCATGGCGGCGAATAATCGGCACCATTCGCGCACCACCGCCTCGTCGCCGCTCGCGAACAGGATCGCGACGAGAAGCACGGGCGCGATCAGCACCAGACAGGCCTGGACGACATGCAACGGAGCGCCCGTAAACTTCCGCCGCTCGCGAACGGCGCCATAAGCGACCACCGCAAGATAAGCCGCCAGCAAGGTCAGCAGCAAAGGGCCCAAAGTCATCGTGTCGGCTCCATCTTGCCGAGCCGGAGCCCGATTCCCCAATCCATCCGGCCCTCGCGCTCGGCCTTGGCGGCCGCCGTGCGATGATCATAGTCGACCTGGCGGAAGGTGATCGTATCCCCCTCGACGATCGCATAGCGCGCCCGCGGATCGCCGACCGCGACCGTATAGGGCAAGGGATGGTCGTCGTGGAATGCCTGCAGCCCGACGCTGCCCGGATTGACCACGCGCCGCCCGTCGGCCAGCCGCCGCTCGCCGGGAATATGCGAATGACCGCACAGGATCAGCCGCTCGGTCCGGTCGCCCGCGCGCTCGACGATCTCCTCCTCGCCCGCATCGTGCAGCCCCGACATGTCGACCGTGTAAAGAAAGTGGATCAGGTCGCTGCGCGGAATGCCGTGGCAGAGGAAGATGTCGGGCGTCAGCTCCATCGTCGCGGGATGGCTCGCGATCCAGGCGATCTGCTCGATCGTGAGCCGCTTGCGCGCGAACAGGTCGCTGTCGTTCATCCGATCGATCGGCTGCGTCAACACCTGCCGCTCGTGATTGCCCGCGATCGTCGGCCAGTCCCGCGCCATCAGATACTGCGCCGTCTCGTTCGGCCAGAGCGGCCCCGACAATGTATCGCCAAGGTTGACGAACGCGTCGCAGCCCTGCGCCTGGGCGTCCGCCACCACCGCCTCGAGTGCGGGCAGATTGCCGTGGATATCGGACAGGAAGGCGTAGCGCGTCATGCTCTCGTCCAATTCTCGACGCGCAGGCCGGGCATGTCGGCGAAATCGGCTTCGTTGTTGGTGATAAGGGTGAGGCCGCGGCTGAGCGCGTGCGCCGCCAACAGGCGATCGAACCGGCCGCGCCGGAAAGGCAATGCGGCGAAAGCCTCAGCATCCTCAGCCTCAAAGGGCAGCAATGGCATCTGGCCGCGCAGGCGCATCAGCCCGTCCTCGTCGGGAGCCTTCCCCAGTCGTGCACCAACCCCAAGCTCCGCCAGCACGATAACCGATAGCGCGATCTCTCCGCTATCGGCTGAGCCGACCCTGCGGATCAGTTCGGGGAATTGGCCACTGAAGAGATAGATGCAGCAGTTGGTATCGATCAGATACCGCACCTATCGATCCTTGCCCCAATCGGGGTGATCCCATGCGCGGGGAGGATCGTCGAACTCGCGCTCTTCCGGTGTCAGCGGCTTCAGCCACGGCATCGAACCCGCGATTCCGGTCAGATCGATTTTTCGCTTCGGCGCCGCGACCGGCTCGACCTTGAAGCCGGGCTTGTCCTCGCGCACGATCATCATCTCGTCGCCCTCCTTCAGCCCGAGCGCCTTCGGCAGCCGCAGCGCGACCGAATTGCCCGACTTGAACACCTTGGCGCGATATTCTTCGCTCATGGGAAGACTCCGTATATACGGGATGTATATACAAGGGGATCGTCGAAATCGCAATGTTCCCCGGCGAAAGCCGGGTCCAGCCGCGACGGAGACTGGGCCCCGGCTTTCGCCGGGGAACCGTCAGCTGATAAACGCCTCGTCCACGACCAGCCGCGCGTCGTCCCACTCCGGCACGGCGGGCGCGCGCATCGGAACCATGAAGCGTTTCTTGTCGGGGCGTTCGATCTCGATCACGTCGCCCGCCCCGAAATCGTCGATCGCGACGACCACGCCCAGCGGCTCGCCCGTGGTCGAGACGCAGGTGAGGCCAATGATGTCAGCGTGATAATATTCGCCCTCTTCCAGGGGCGGGAGGGCCGACCGGGGCACGGTGAGTTCCGTGCCCCGCAATCGTTCGGCCGCATTGCGGTCCGGCACCTCGGCGAAGCGAGCGATGCCGTTGCGCAGGCTCTTCATCGTGAGCGTACCGCCGTTGAACGAGCGGTAGCCCGACAGATCGCCGGTGAAGAGCTTGAGGCGGACCTCGCCCGTCACGCCGTGCGCGCCGGTTATGACGGCGAGCGTGACGGGCGCGTCAGGCTTCACGCGTGCTCAGCGCCTTCGACCGGAGCCGCTTCGTCCGAACCCTCGGCCGGATCCTGCGCGGACTCGCCCTCGTCGCTCGCCTGGTCGGCGGGCGTGGCCTCTTCCGAAGCTTCGGCAGCAGGCGCTTCCTCAGCAACGGCCTCCGCAGCAACCTCGACGGCCGGCGTTTCCTCGGCGACCGCCTCGGCAACCTGGGTCGCCTCTTCGGTCGGCTCGGAAGTCGCTTCCTCGATCGCCTCGGCCATCACTTCGACGGTCTCTTCCTGAGCGGGCTCTTCCACCACGGGCGCGGGTGCGGCAGCGGCTTCAGCTGCCTCGGCGGCCTTGGCGGCACGCTCCTCGGCGCGCTCCTTGGCCTTCTCGCCCGGAACCGCCTTGTTCGGATTGTTGCGCGCGGCGCGCTCCTTCACGCCCGCGGCGTCGAAGAAACGGGCGACGCGGTCGCTCGGCTGTGCGCCGACCGACAGCCAATGCTTGGCGCGATCGGTGTCGAGCACGACGCGGTTGGCATCGTCCTTCGACAGAAGCGGATTGTAGGTGCCGATCTTCTCGATGAACGAACCATCACGCGGAGCGCGCGAGTCCGCGACCACGATGCGGTAATAAGGGCGCTTCTTGGCGCCGCCGCGCGACAAGCGGATGGAAACTGCCATTTTCTAGTCTTCCTTCTTCTTCAAATCGTCATCCCAGCGAAAGCTGGGATCTCATGAGGTAATGTGCCGCCCTGGCTTCCTGAGACCCCAGCTTTCGCTGGGGTGACGGGATTGGGGGGCGACGAGTGTGCGTCATCTCTTCTTCAGGAAATTCTGGAAGCCGGGAGGAAGCCCTTGCGGGCCGCCGCCGGGACCGGGCAGGCCCGGCATATTGGGCAGGCCGCCGGACGGGAGCCCCGCGCCGCCCATCAGGCCGTCGAGGTCGCCCCCGCCTTTTCCGAACATGGCCGCGATCTTCGAAAGGCCGCCCATCTTCTTCATCTTCTTCATCATGGTCGCCATCTCCTGATGCATCTTCAGGAGCTTGTTGACGTCCTGCACATTGGTGCCGGAGCCCTTGGCGATGCGGATCTTGCGCTTGGCCTGGAGCAGTTCGGGGCGGGCGCGTTCCTTGACCGTCATCGATCCGATGATCGCGTCCATCCGCACCAGCACCTTGTCGTCGGCGGCGCCGTTGGCCATCGCCTGCTTGACCTGCTTCACGCCTGGCAGCATCGCGGCGAGGCCCGACAGGCCGCCCATCCGCTTCATCTGATCGAGTTGCGCGCGCAGGTCGTTCATGTCGAACTTCCCCTCCGCCATGCGCTGCGCCATGCGCTCGGCGTCTTCGACCTTGATCGTCTCGGCGGCGCGCTCAACCAGGCTGACCACGTCGCCCATGCCGAGGATGCGGCCCGCCACGCGCTCGGGATGGAAGCCTTCCAGCCCATCCAATTTCTCGCCCGTGCCCGCGAACTTGATCGGCTTGCCGGTGACCGCGCGCATCGAGAGTGCCGCGCCGCCGCGTGCGTCGCCGTCCATGCGGGTCAGCACCACGCCGGTCAGCGGCACCTGCTCCGAGAAGCTCGTCGCGACGTTGACCGCGTCCTGGCCAGTCAGCGCATCGACCACGAGCAGGATTTCGTGCGGCTGCGCGATATCCGCGACCGCCTTCATCTCGTCCATCAGCGCCTGGTCGACGTGCAAGCGCCCGGCGGTGTCGAGCATGACCACGTCATAGCCCTGCAGCTTCGCCGATTGCAGCGCGCGCTGCGCGATCTGGACGGGCGTCTGCCCCGCGACGATCGGCAGGGTCACGACATCGGCCTGGGTGCCGAGTACCGCCAATTGTTCCTGCGCGGCCGGGCGATTGACGTCGAGCGACGCCATCAGCACCTTCTTGGCGCCGCGCTCCTTCAGCCGCTTGGCAATCTTGGCGGTGGTGGTCGTCTTGCCCGACCCTTGCAGGCCGACCATCATCACGACCGCGGGCGGGGTAACGGCCAGATCGAGTTCGGACGAATCCGCACCCAGCATCTCGACCAAGGCGTCATGGACGATCTTGACGACCATCTGCCCCGGCGTAACCGACCGCAGCACGTCCGCGCCGACGGCCTTCTCGGTCGCGGCATCGACGAACTGGCGGACGACGGGCAAAGCGACGTCGGCCTCGAGCAGAGCGATCCGCACCTCGCGCATCGCGCCGCGCACGTCGGCTTCGGTCAGCGCTCCACGGCCGCGCAAACGGTCGAAGGCTGCACCAAGCCGGTCGCTCAGACTATCGAACATGCGTTCAAAACCTCAAAATAACCGACACAACGCGAAACGAGCCGGCGGACGAAACCTCGTCGGCCAGCTCAGCGCCCACCATCCCGGTGTTCGCTTATCTTCACGTTCGTGTCGGAACGATCGGGGCGGCCATTAGCGCCACCGGGCGCGAAAGGCAAGGTGGAGTGCCCATCCTCGGCACCGCCCACGCCGTGCCCTTTCGATTTACGTGATCGGTTACTGATCCATTCGCTTCAGGACGTCTTCGAGGAAATCGAACCGCGTCTGCCAAAACCTGGCCATCTTGCCCGTCCAGTCGAGAAGAGGCCCGAGCGCGCTGACCTGGGCACTGTAGTGCGTGTGCCGACCCTCCGCACGCACTCTAACGAGACCGGCTTCCCTCAGCAGCAGGAGATGCTTGGAGACCGCCGGCTGCGAAATACCCGAATGGGCGGTCAGCGATCCGACTGTCTGCTCACCATCCCGGCATAGCCGCTCGAACAGCGCCCGCCGACTTGGGTCGGCGAGCGCTTTGAAGAGCATGTCGGGGGCTGGCTCCACGCTAGCTGGACCAGGACATCAGCTGGGTGATCTGCACAATATTGCCGCAGCCATCATCCAGCTGGACGATCTTCGATCCGGGCGTATCCGTCGGTCCAAGCTTAAACTCGGCTCCCGTCGCCGCGAGACGGTCATAATCGGCCTGCACGTCGTCGGTGAAGAAATTGATCGCCGGCCGGTTGCCTTCGTAAAGGTGCTCCTGAAAGGCTTTCGCCGCTGGATCGCTGTTTGCCGCGAGTTGCAATTCGGTTCCCTCCGGATCCTCGGGCGATACCACCGTAAGCCAGCGGAACGGCCCATTGGTGAAATCCGCCTTTTTCACAAGCCCAAGCGTCTCGGTGTAGAAACGCAGCGCCTGTTCCTGGTCATTCACATACATGGTCGTGAGCTTGATTTTCATTGCCGATCCTTTCCGCTAGCCAGACCCATAACCGCCTGGCTATCGATTCGTATAACCGTGCGGTTATCATGGTCAAGCCTAACAGGCATGAATCCCGAGGATAGCCCGAAAATTTTATAACCATTTAGCTATGGGATGAACATGGAGGGATATGCCTCCTGCCCAGAAAGGCCTCGATCATTCGCCAATCCCATCGGAAGAGGGCGCGAATACGGTGACAGTGCACCCTGAATCCAATCAGGCCTGTCTCCAGCGCATAAAAGAACTTCCCGGCGCAGGGTGATAAAAAGCGCGATGGAAACCATCGTCAGCAGCACGGTGGCAGCGTCGATCGCCGTAACCGGGAGTCTTTTGAAGTTCCTCCTTTACGGACGCGTAACAAACGCCCAAGGATATCCAACAATAGCGAACAACAGCGAGCAGTCACTTAATTTGGGGAAGATTCGATATGATACGGCCCGCACTGCTTGCCACGCTGGCGCTTAGTTCAGCCGCACCAGCTCTCGCCACCGGCGGACAATCTACGCTCGCCAGCGGGCACGGATATGTCAGCGCCTGCTCGGGCTCCACACTCGGCACTTTCGAAAACGCCGGCGGCCGCATCGGTGTGACAGGTCCTGACCGGACCTGTGGGGAGGCGACGTCGGCAGGTATCGGCGCGGCGTCGCATGCTACCCTGACGACCAGCTCGACCGGGCCGATCGTGGCCGCGCCGGGCGCCTTCACCAACACCGCCACCGGCACTGCGAGCGTCGGCACGATCCACCTCAGCGCCGAGAATCACGCCTCGACCGCAACCTATTTCGCCGGAGCACAGGCTAATGGCGGCTGGAACGACAGCATCACCATCGACAATTCCGGCCTGACCGGCACCTCCGGCATCTGGATATTTGCCGTCCACGTCGAGGGCACGCTCGCCGCCCTGGGCAATTACGGTGCCAGCACCGGCTTCGGGGTCGAAGTGTTCAAGAACAACGCCGGGCTTTTAGACCTCGGCGCCGGTATCCCGTCGTACGACGCCTTCGTCGCGGCAAACCCGCCGCTGATACCGAGCCTCAACATCGAATACGGAGAGTTCGAACAGAAGAACTGGAGCTATGGCTGGGGCGACCATGGTCAGGACGTCACCAAGGTGATCAGCGAGGACGTGACGTTCGCCATGCCGTTCATTTATGGCACCGAGTTTACCCTCGGGGTGTTCGGGCAGGTTTCTGCGGGCGAGTCGTCGGCGAGTATCTACTTCGGCGACAACCATGCGAGTGCGGATTTTGCCAATACGATCAATTGGGTCGGCAAGGGCTATGTGATCGATGCGAGCGGCCATGGGCCGCATTCGACGAACTTCTCGGTCTCATCGCTGAGCAACTTCGCTTATGCCGGCGCGGTACCCGAACCGGCGGCGTGGACGCTGATGCTGGCGGGCTTTGGAGCAGTCGGTGCGGCGGCGCGGCGGCGGCGGCTGGTTATCGCCGCTTAATCCCCTGCCATGCTTTCAGTGGGCCGGCGATGACACTGCACCTAGCTCCCAAGGAATAGATGCACCGCCACCACCCGTCTCGCCCACAAGCGAATAGCTGGTGCTTCGCCCACCGGCCACATCCTTCTCGAGAATGCCCATCGCGATGAGCTCCTTGATATCCCGGCCGGCCGTGTCCTGAGAACATTTGGCAACCCTTTTCACCGCACATTTTGCGGAGAATAAGATTGGCATTCTCCGCATGAGCACCACGGGCAGACGCGAGCAAATCATTTCCCCGAATGAGCCCGTCGCCAGCACGGCCGAAGACCGAAAGAGCAAAAATGTGCAAGGCGGACCTATCGCGACCTGCTAATGATTCCATGACCAACCCCGAGAAATTCAACCGAATTATCAACGTGTTGGTTGCCGACGGTATCGCTATGTGCGGGCCGCGCGGTGGTGATGCGACAGGGTACGGGACCGGTTTGTGAGAATGGTCGCGCAAGCAAACAGCGCCCATGGGCGGAGCCGCTTCGGAATAAGGCCGCCCCTAAACCAGGTTAGTATGCGCGAACGAAAATGATGATCATGAAAACAACGTTTTGCCCATATTGATATTTGCGCCCCTTGCGACACCAATCCTATCGACTGCACTTTTGGAGTATGACGATATGATCAGCACCGATTCCTGGCATTTCCTATTCGGGCTTTTCGATCTCGGCTGGCAGTAACGCCGAACGAAGAACTACGGTACAGTGCGCCTATATTCCTGGGTATAAGCGCATTGTACCGTAGTTCGAGCGCGAGGCGAAGAAACCGCCCGCCTACGCACCGTCATCCGAACGGAGGGATATCTTGATATCCAGCACGGGCGTTCCGTCGATCGTTTCGATGGGCCCCACCCTTATCCGACCCTGCTCGATCGTGCGCACGTACACCTCATGGAGTCCGATCGGATTTGGCCGGTGCGGGGATCGGGTCGCGAAGACGCCCTTGATCGGTTGATCGGGGTCCCCCCTGGGATGTACTTTCAGGACGTCCCGCCGGGCTTCATGCAGCCAGGTGAGAATGATCAGTGAATCGCCGGCCTGGACGCCGGCCAGCCCCTCGCCATATTCGGGCGCCAGTTCGAGCCACGCATCGGGCGCGCCTTCGTCGCCTTGCTTGGGTGCGGCAGCGGTGGAGCGAAGGTCTGACGTGAGCCAGCCGATCACTTTCCCGTCGATTGTCATTGTCATAGCGTCACTCGCATCCAGGTTGGGCTGAAATCGGGTGGCTTGGGCCGAGCGGCAAGGGGCTTGGGGGCCGTACCCCAAGCCCTGCCCGTCGAACAGCGCGACTGGAGCCTGATCCACGGTTCAAGCTGAATTAGCTTGAACCGATCAAGGCCTCGGCCTCCTTCATAAATCGCGGTGTTGCGGAGCGGATCTCGCCCGGTTCCGCGAGCAAAGCGCTCGTTTCCCGCTGATAATCGGGGAACCAGGGTTGCTGGGCGAATGCCTGCATGCTGGCTTGATCCCCCAATCCGAACACGATGATCCTGTCCGGGTCATTGTCATCGAAGCAATAGTAGAAAGCGAACCCACTCCCCCTGACATAGTCGCGCGCATATTTTTCCCAGACGCGACCGACCTCCTCGCGTTGGCCGGGCTTTGCCTTGAGCGTCACGAGGCTCGCACTTTTGTTCATATCTTCCTCCTCACGTGGCGGATCGCGCCGGTGAGATGTCCGGCCGCCACATGCCAGGACGCGGCACGGGTCGCGGTTGTGACATGCGGCGAAAAATTTTCTGCGCGGCGGCAGGCTGCGCGAGCCTCTTCGGAGCCGGCAACGGCGATCATGGTTCCGCAGGACCACGCGAACGGCCGATGCGAACGCTTGAGCGGCGCGGGAAAACAAAGGCGATATCGACGGCATCCCGCTCGAACGGTTCACCTCATTCCGGTCCCAACACTCATTGATCCTCCGTTCCGATCTCCTAAAATCGCCCGATCAAAATCCGGGAGAGAATCGCGTGCGGCCAATCCTTTCGCTCATGACGCTCGCGTTCGCGCTTTCCGCCGCCGCCCCTCCGGCCTTCGCCGCCCCCACCCCGCCGACCCGCCTCGATCATATCCTGCTGTGGGGCCGCACGATCGACGAGGCGACCGCGATCATGGCGGTGAAGCTGGGCTTTCAGGTGCGGCCGGGCCACGACCCGAGCGGGGTCGCCAATCGCTATATCCGCTTTTCGGACACGAGCTTCGTCGAGCTGTTGGGCGTGACGCGGCCCAATCCCGAATTCGATCCCGGAGCGAAGGAAGACCGGCTCGCGCTGAAGGAACAGCCCGGCGCGCATAGCTTCGGCTTTCGATCGGCCGGGGTGGATGCGATCCGGACGTCGCTCCAGGCGCTGGGCTATCCGGTCACGCCGATGTTCGCCGGCCCCGACAGCGCGAAGCCGGGCTGGCATCTGTTCGCATTCGATCGCCAGCCGCTGTCGAACGGCACCTTCTTCATCGACTACAAGGCCGATTACGCGCCCGACCAGGCCGATCCGACCAACGCCGGCGACCATCAGGTGACGCGCGAGCATCCGAACAGCGTGCGTGCTTTATCGGCGATCTGGCTGATATCGAGCGACCCGGAGAGCGACCGCAAGCAGCTCGAACATATGGGCTATGGCGGGGCCAAGCCGGTGCGGCTGGCGGCGGCGGGCGCGTCCGGCTTCTGCGTGCCGGTGGGGCCGACCGCCCTGCTGACGCTGCGCCCCGACGGGCCGGGCCTGGCCGCGGACACGCTGGCGAAGAGCGGCGCGCGCATTCTGGGCGTCAGCTTTGCCGCCGCGGACCTGGCGCGCGCCCAGCGCTGGGTCGAGCGTGGCTACGAGCGCAAGCTGGAAAATTATGCGGGACTTTGGGGGTCGTCCTTCCTGGCGCCGACGCTCGACGATCTGGGCATGCTGATCGAATTTCATGGGCCTGGCGGAAAGCCCCCCTGCGGCTGAACCGATCAGCCGGGCCTCAGCGCGGGGCGCCGGCTTCGGAGTTGGAGAGCTGGTTGGGATACCGATCGGATTCGGCACGGCAGGATTTGCATTGCGTACCGGCGAGGTACGCAGCAGTATCGGTCGCGAGCTGGCGAACAGCTGAATCTTCGCGGCGGGTGAGCGGACCGGCCGTAGGATCGATCCGTTCGTCGGCAGCCCCTGCTCTCTAGCTGATTGCCGACAAAACCTATGATGGACGC
>JAEKMC010000145.1 GCA_019508115.1 Sphingomonas sp. | reverse complement strand
CGTGATCTCATCGGTCTTCGCGACCTCCATCAGCCGGTCGATCGCTTCCTGGGGAAGGATCACAGTGGCAATGCCGTTCTTGAAGGCGTTGCCCGAGAAGATGTCGGAGAAAGACGGCGCGATCACCGCCTTCACGCCCATGTCGCCGAGTGCCCACGCGGCATGTTCGCGGCTGGAGCCGCAGCCGAAATTGTCGCCCGCGATGATGATCGGGGCTCCCTTATATTCCGGGTCTTCGAAGACGTTACCGGGTTCCGCTCGCACGGTTTCGAATGCACCGCGGCCAAGGCCGGCGCGCGTGATCGTCTTCAGCCAATGGGCGGGGATAATGACATCCGTATCCACATTCTTGCGGCCGAACGGATAGGCCTTGCCTTCGATGCTGGTGAGCTTGTCCATCAGTCGGCTGCCTTCGGGAAAGCGGGGAGCTTGGCGATATCCGCAAACTCATGCTGGATGATGACGGTTGCATGCAGGTTGGCCGCGAAATTCTTGAAGCGATCGAGCGAGGCGAGCGTGTCGGCGCGATTGCTGTTGAACGAAGGCACGCCGTTCGACGCATAATTCTCGGCGAAGTGCGCCGTATCGCCCGAGAGCAGGACATAGCCCTTGTGCGCGAGCCTCACGAGCAAGGCATGGTGGCCGGGGGTGTGACCGGGCATGTCGAGCATGACCACGCTGCCGTCGCCGAACACATCCTTGTCACCGGTGACGGGCTCCATCGCGCCGCCATCCTTGAGCCAATGCGCGAGCGGCGCGCCGCGATCGGCATTGGGGCCGCGCATATCATCGATATCGCCCTTCCCCATCAGCAGCTTAGCGCCGGGGAAATCGCCCGCCTGACCGGTATGGTCGAAATGCTCGTGGCTGATACCGACGATTGCGATCTGTTCGGGCTTCAGCCCCAGCTTGGCGAGCTGATCGACGATGGTGACGGTGAGCGTCGCGTCGAGGCTCTGCTTGGGATCGGGCACATGGTTCAGCATCGCCTTGGGCAGGCCGGTATCCCACAGCATGTACGTGTCGCCGTGCCGGATCAGATAGCAGCTAGCGGTGATATCCTTGTGCTGCCCGACATAAGCGCGCGTGTCCGAAAATTCGTCGAGATCGAAGACGGAGATCTTGCCGCAATCGAGGCGCCAGAGTGAGACGGGTGCGGCAGGCGTCGCAGCAGGGGCTGCGTTTGCCAGCAGCAGCGCGGTCAGACCGGAAAATGCCGCCTTCATCTTCATCCCATCAACTCCCGAACGTCGGTCAGTTTACCCGTCACTGCAGCGGCGGCAGCCATCGCCGGCGAGACCAAATGCGTGCGCGAACCCGGGCCCTGGCGACCCACGAACATGGCGGCCCTTCGCGACCGCGGCCGCCGCGCGCAGATCCTCGATCCGGCTGTTGGTGCAGCTGCCGATGAAGATATTCTCCACCGCGACATCCTGCATCCGCGTGCCGGGCACGAGGCCCATATAATCGAGCGACTTCTGCGCCGCCTCCTGCTTGGAAGGATCGGCGAAGCTCATCGGATCGGGGACAATGCCGGTGATCGGCACCACATCCTCAGGGCTGGTGCCCCAGGTCAGGTTCGGCGCGATGTCGGCGGCGTCCAAGATTACAACCTTGTCGTAGGAAGCGCCAGCATCTGTCTGTAAAGTCCGCCAATACTCGACCGCGCGATCCCATTCCGCGCCCGCTGGCGCCATCGGCCGGCCTTTGAGATATGCGAACGTCGTCTCGTCGGGCGCGATCAGGCCCGAGCGCGCACCATGCTCGATCGCCATGTTGGAAACGGTCAGCCGCCCCTCGACCGACATCGCGCGGATCGTCGAGCCGGTATATTCGACGACATAGCCCGTGCCGCCGGCGGCGCCAATCTTGCCGACGATTGCGAGGATCACGTCCTTGGGGCTGACGCCGAAGCCTAGCGCGCCGTCGACGCGGATCTCCATCGTCTTCGATTGCTTGAGCAAGAGCGTCTGCGTGGCGAGCACGTGCTCGACCTCGCTCGTGCCGATGCCGAAGGCGAGCGCGCCCAGGGCGCCATGCGCGGCGGTGTGGCTGTCGCCGCACACCAGGGTGGTGCCGGGAAGCGTGAAGCCCTGCTCCGGCCCGACGACATGGACGATGCCCTGTTCGGGGGCGACCTCGTCGAACAATTTGATGCCGAATTCGGGCGCGTTGCGGCGGAGTGCGGCAAGCTGGTTCGCGCTCTCCGGGTCGGCGATCGCCAGCCGATGCCCCTGCGCGTCGACGCGCGCCGTCGTCGGCAGGTTATGATCCGGCACCGCAAGCGTGAGATCGGGCCGGCGCACCTTGCGGCCGGCGGCGCGGAGGCCTTCGAATGCCTACGGGCTCGTCACCTCATGAATGAGGTGCCGATCGATATAGATCAGGCAGGTTCCATCATCGCGACGCGCAACGACGTGCGCGTCCCAGATCTTCTCATAGAGGGTGCGGGGTGCGGACATGATCCGAGGCACATAAGAGCGCGCGGCACGGATGGCCAGATAGGGGTCGTATCAGGGTGCCAACGGCAGCTTACGAGACATCCTGTGCCGCTTCCTCTGCCTCAGCGCTGATCGCGATATGTTAAGATTTTCGAGGGAATATGGGCTGGCTTCGACATGGGCCTGGCCGCTCGGGCCACCGCTTGTCGGCGAGGAGAAGTATGGACGGCGTAACCGGTTTCGATCCGGATCATCCGAAGCTGCCACAGATTCCCACCAAGCGCGGATGGCGCGGCGTTGCCGAATTCCAGTTCGAGATCATGCTGTTCCTGCTGCTGTTGGCAACATTCGTCGCCGTGCGCTTTCAGGATTCGATCCTGATCGAGACGATCACGCTGAAGCCGGGTTCGTCGCTCTTCACCACGCGCTATTTTGGCGATCAGCCGCAGGGCGGCAAATCCACCGTCACGATCGATCCCGCACATTCGCTTCATTGGCGCTGCGATCTACGCCCGGCTTATGCCTATCCCTATTGCTATTACGAATTGCTGCTCGATCGCAAAACGCCCGACAAGGGCTATGATCTGAGCCGGCTCGAATCGCTTATAATCGACCTCGATTATCAGGGGCCGTCAGATACATTCCGCATCTATTTCAAGAATTTCGACCCGCGGTACAGCAAATCGGGCGTGCCGGATTCGCTCAAATTCAACAAGGTCGAGGTTTCGGCCCGGCCGGGGCATAATCTGGTCCAGCTCAAGCCCACCGACTTTGCGGTCGCCGAATGGTGGGTGACGCAAAACAAGATCAAGCCCGAGCTCAGCCATGTCCAGCTCGACAATATCACCGAGCTCCAGCTCCAGACCGGAACCATGGCACCTCCGGGCACCTATTATTTCAAGGTCAACCGCATCGAGCTCCGCAGCCGCGTGGTCGCGCAGGCGACCTGGTATGCCGCGATCCTTGCCGCCTGGGCGGTACTGATCGGCGCCTATTTGCTGTTCCGCATCCTCAAGATGCGTGGCGATCTCGAGCGAAGACGCGAAAGCCAGGCGGCCGCGCTCCGGCTCGCGCATTATGCCGAGGAATCGGCGCGACGCGACTATCTCAATCCTGCTCGACGTGGACCATTTCAAGCAGGTCAACGATCGCTTCGGCCATAGCGCGGGCGACCAGGTGCTCGCCGGAATCGGGAAAATCCTGACTGACAATACGCGCGCGGGCGACATCCTCGGTCGTTGGGGCGGCGAGGAGTTCCTGCTGATCTGCACCGTCTCCGACCAGGATGCGGCGATGAGCATCGCGTCCAAATTGCGCGCGAGCGTCGAGGCGCATGACTTCCCAATCGTGGGCCACGTCACCGTCAGTATGGGGGTCTATTGCTGCAACGGGCAGATGGATGCGCTTGAGCAAATCGTGTCCTACGCCGACGCCGCGCTCTACGCGGCGAAGGAACAGGGGCGTAACCGCGTCGTGATCTACCAGCCGTTCATGCGCGACGCGGCCTGATCATCGGTTGTGACGCAGCACCTGTTGGGGCGAGATATAGTCGGCATCGTGCGCGAAGGGAAAAGGCGTGCCCGAGCGTAACGCCTCCAGCACGGATCCAAAATCGTCGCGGCAACGAAAGCCTAGCAGCTGCTCGGCCAGCGCCGCATCGTAAACCCGGTCGATCGATCCGGGCAGGGTCCAGCCCTGCCGCGCATAGAGTTCGGGCGCGTCCGGAAAGCGGCGCGCAATCACCTGGGCAGCGTCGCGTTTGAGTTCTCCGGCCTCGCTCCGTGCGAAAGGCGTCGGTGCCGAGACGACGAACACACCGAACCCCAATGACGGCGCGCGTGCCAACGCGACACGATGCGCCTCGGCCGCGTCCCTGGCGGTGAGCCGGCGATGGAGCAACTCGTTCGCCTTCGTATTCGGCCCCGATAAGCCGATCCGGTGCGCCTGATCGTCCTCCTCCGGGAAAAAGCGGCTGGTGCGGAGGACAATTATTGGCAGGCCATGTTCGTCATGGACGAGCCGGCACAATTGCTCGGCGGCAAGCTTGGTCGAGCCGTAGATGTTGCGCGGCATCAGCGGCCCCGATTTCTCATCCAGCCACGCGGCTTCCGTCCCCTTCCCTGCCCGGATCTCGGCCGAAATCATGAGCGAGGTGGTTGAGGTGAAGACAAAGCGGCTGACGCCCGTCGCGCACGCTTCCTCAAGCAGGTTGAGCGTGCCGGCGATATTGACGTCGATGAAGCTCTGCTTCGGATAACGCGCAATGTCAGGCTGGTGAAGCGCCGCGCCGTGAATGACCGCATTGATAGCATGGTCGCGCATCACCCTGGCAACCAACGGCCGGTCTGCAACCGTGCCGAGCACCTGCGTATCCCCGCCCGGCGCAACGTCCATGCCTACGACGATGTGCCCATCGGCCATAAGCAATGGTGCCAGGTGGCGACCGAGCCAGCCGCTCGATCCGGTGAGCAGGACGTTCATGCGGCTCGCCTAATAAGCGGGCCAGCATGATTCAACCACGCGTTACCCGCTCCGGCACCCCGACCGTAACATGCGCCGGCGGCGGCTGGGCCGGCCCGGCGATCCAGATCTCCCCATCACGCGTCCAGCCTGCCTGCGCGTAGACGTCGCGGCACGGCCCGTTCTTCGGAGTCTCGATCAGGCGCGCCTCGGCGATATCGGGCTCGAGTTCGCGCAACGCGGCCAGCACCGCACGCTCGACCTGCAGACCGAAAACGCGGCAACTCATCACGAATTGCTCGATCCGCGACGCCTTCTGGATGAGGACGCCGACCAGCCCATAAGCGGTATATCGATCGCGCACGCGGAACCCCCACCAGCGCCCGCCGCCGGCAAGGAAGCTTGCCGCCTGACCCTCGGTCCAGCGTTCGCCGATCGTATTGAACTGGTTGGTCTTGTTGACGAGTTCCAGCGCGCGCGCAAATTGCGGGTCGGCGGTCGACGTGATCGACCCCAATTCCACGTTCAGATCAAGCTCGACGAGGAAGTCCGCATAGGTCATCCCCTCCCGGTCCTGCTCACGCTCGACCTGCGCACGAACCATGTCCGAACGGTTGGCGGACTCCGACGTGATCTCGGCGACCTGCGTTTCGGGGCTCCACAACAGGATGCGGCGCCAGTCGAGATGCGGCGCGCCCAGCATCCGCACGTCCGGCAGGAGCGCTTTCACCGCCGCGCGCTCGACCGGATTGTCGTCGATATAGACGACCGATTCCGGCAGCACATTGGCTTCACGGATCGCCGTGGCGACATTCTGCGGCTTGGGATCCCAGTTGATCTTGCGGATGGCGAAATCGTCGAGCCGGACACGCCCCTGAAAAATCCGCTCCAATATCTCGGCTGCACGCGCTTCATCATTCTTGCTGACGATTGCCAGAATGATCCCGCGCTGCCGGCAAATCATCAGCGCCTCGGCAAAGCCGAGCGGTGCTCCCTCGGTCGCGTGGTGATCGAAGTCCTCGGCATCGGCGAGAACCCCGCGCCACAACGTATCGTCCAGATCGACGCAGATCATCTTCACGCGATCCGTGCCCTGAAGCGTGCGCAGCATCGCAACGGCCTCACCCCAGGCCGCGCGCACGAAGCCCGTGATATCGCGCGGATAGCGTTCAGACAGGGGCGCCTCCGGTTCCAGCCTGTCTACGTCCTGCTCGAAATCATAATCGCTGATGGTGCCGGCATGCGAGAAAACCCAGAAGGCATCATCCTGTACCAGGTGGCGCCCGAAAGTGGCCGCGACCTGCTCGATATCGAGAACGTGGCCGCCTTTGAATTCCGCCACTTGATCGTGGAGCATTCGGTTGAGCCGCTGACTCTGCTGCGGGTAAAGAAAATTGAGGAAGAAGGTGGGACAGTCTGCACTTTGGCTTCGAATCAGGCCGATCAGCGCCCGGATCCAGTGATAAGCCCGCCGTAGCGCACGATCATAGCCGTCGAGATCGTCGTAGCGGTTCTGCATGACCGCAATTTCCGGATACAGCGTACGAAGCGGCAGCTGAACCAGCCGCAGGTCGTAATCCTGTCCATCGGAGGTGACCGCCTCGGCATAATCGAAGATCGAGTGGCGAACCTCGATCTCGGGATGTTCGGCCGCGAGGTAGTCGACCCAGGGATTGAGCATGCAATTCCCAAGCAGCAGCACTCTGCGGATGCTGGTCGGCGTCACCGCCAGTTCCGTGGGTGCCAGATAATTCGGTATCATCACGGCTTCCCGACCTGAACCCAATCGTGGGACGGCAGGCGGTAATATTGGTCGAAGATTTCGAGCGGCAGGCCGGTCGGCTTCACCGAAGTCGAATTCCACAGCATCGCCACGCCAAACCGTTCGGACGGATCGAAGATGATCTCCGAACGCGATCCCCGCACCGCGCCGCGATGCCAGATCAAATGATGGCCCTGATAATCGGATTCACGGAAAGCGAGGCCATAAGCGCTATTCTTGAGCGCCAGATCATAGGGCGCCAGCCCGCGATGCGGCGTGAAGACGCGCGGCACGTGCAATTCCCACAGCAGATCGGGCGGGAGCACGCCTGGCGCCCCACCCATCTGCGCGCGCATCCAGATGCCGAGATCGACGATCGAGCTGTTGACCCCACCCGCGGCGGGAATGCGGTAATAAGCCTCCTGCACCGGGATGGGATGGCGGGCATTATGGGGACGCGCCCAGCTCGGCGCGCCGATCAGCCCCTCTTTGGTGGTGCTGGCGCTCGACATGCCGAGCGGCGCGAAGACGTAGCGGTGCGCCGCCTGATCGTAGGTCAGCCCCGTCGCCTTTTCGACGGCCTCGTGCGCGACGTCGAAGGCGACATTCTGATAAGCCCAGCAGGTGCCTGGCGGACACATGGGGAAAAGCGGTCCGTACATGCCCCGGATCGCGGCTGGATCCTCATTGTCCTCGAGCCGGTCGTCATAGGCATTCTTGACGATACCGAGCCGGTGCGAGAGCGCGTCCGCCAGCGTGGCGACATTCTGGTTGTCCTTGGGGAGCTTCAATGTGGACGACCATTTGGAAATGGGATCGTCGAGACTGAGCTTGCCCTGACGCGCGAGCAGAGCTTCGAGCGTCGCCGCGACGCCCTTCGATACCGACGCCCAGCGCCAGACGGTCTGCGGCGTCGCTTTCTCGCCGGTATCGGCGTCGACCACGCCATAGGCCTTGATGAAGGAAAGCTGCCCACCGGTTTGTTCGCCACGAAATGGCGGATGATCACGATCGCCTCGGCGATCAGGATGATCGCGAGCATCGCCTGAATGCTGCGCAGGATCACCGGCTCGCGCCAGAGCGGACCGGAAGTCTTGGAACGGCGGGGCCGGCGTGGCGAAATCACGTCTTTGCCTTGGGGCGCGGCGTCGCGAGGGTCAATCCGACTGCCGCTCGGCTCGTCGTGCGACGGACCGTTGCGACCGCGTCAGGCGAGATAGGCGGCGCTGGTCTTGGCCTTGACCTCGTCTGCGGTCACCCCCGGCGCCAGTTCGATCAAGCGGAAGGGCGACTGATGATCGGGCCGCTGGAAGACGCACAGATCGGTCACGATCATGTCGATCACATTCTTGCCGGTGAGCGGCAAAGTGCATTCGGGGATGAACTTGGGGTCGCCGTTCTTGGAGGTGTGCTCCATCACGACGATGATCTTCTTCACGCCGGCGACGAGGTCCATCGCGCCGCCCATCCCCTTCACCATCTTGCCGGGGATCATCCAGTTCGCGATGTCGCCCTGTTCGGAGACTTCCATCGCGCCAAGGACGGCGAGATCGATATGCCCGCCGCGGATCATGGCGAAGCTGTCGGCGGAGGAGAAATAGGCCGTGTTGGGAAGCTCTGACACGGTCTGCTTGCCGGCGTTGATCAGGTCGGGGTCGACCTCATCGTCATAGGGGAACGGCCCGATGCCCAGCATGCCATTCTCCGACTGAAGCGTCACCTCGACGCCTTCGGGAACATGGTTGGCCACCAGCGTGGGGATGCCGATGCCGAGGTTCACGTAGAAGCCGTCCTTGAGCTCCTTCGCGGCGCGCGCCGCCATATCGTCGCGGGTCCAGGGCATTATTTCGCTTTCTTCGCAGGAATTTCGGACTGGGCGTCGGACGGCTTAGGCGGGCCGGGATCGCGCCACTGCTTGTCCTTGGGGAAAATGTCGTCAGGGCCGCCTTGGAGCGCGCTGCCATAAACCGGATTCGGCATCACGAACCAGCCCGCGCCCCAAAGGTCGGCGATGCCCGAATAAGCCACGGTCGCGCGACGCGCGGCGACGCCATTGGGTTCGGTGGTGAACAAATCGGAGAAATCGACGAGCTGGTCGCCCGCCATCGCGAGCACGCAATATCGGGCTGCAATCGCCTGGCGGCGGCCGTCCTTGAACGAGCCATTGGCATCGTCGCCTGACAGGAAAAGCGTTTCACCATGTTTGGCAGGGCCCAGACCGGCGGCATTGAGTGCCGCCTCCGCGCCGGCGGCGTTCACTGCGGCCCGGTTGGAATTGAAGATCACCGTCACGCCATGATCGCGCAGCCGATCAATCGCTTCCTTGGCACCGGGCGTGGGCGCGACATAGGCCGCACCGCCTTTCTCCCAGCGATCCCAGGCATCATCGTCGAACGTCTTCCGGTTGGCGAGCAGGTCGTCATATTCGGCGCCAAGATTGAGGATCGACGTCTCGTCGACATCGAGCACGATCGCAGGCGGCTTGTCGCCGCATGGGATGAAATGCGGGTTCGAGAGCGTCGAATCCCGGGTGAGGACGACGCCCTTGTGCGTGCCGCCCGCCATCTGCTCATCGACGAAATCGGCGA
>JAEKMC010000076.1 GCA_019508115.1 Sphingomonas sp. | reverse complement strand
CATCCTCGACCGCATCCCAGCCGGCCGCTGGGGCGACCCCGCCGACCTCGGCGGCGCCGCCGTATTCCTCGCCTCCGCCGCCTCCGATTACGTCACCGGCCATATCCTCGCCGTCGATGGAGGATGGCTCGCACGATGAAGGCGCACCCATTGGAGGGAATATGGCTGGAGGGGTTTCGCGTCGAGGCGTGATCGCGGGGCTGGGCGCGGGCGCCGCTCTGACTCTCTCTACCCGCGCGCTGGCAGCGCCTTCCGCCGTGCGCACGCCTGCCGGGACATTCGAAGGCGACGTCGAGGGCGGCGTCCTGTCCTTCAAGGGAATCCGCTATGGGCGCGCACCGCGTTTCGGGGCGGCGGTGGATGTGGCTGCCCCCGGCAAGATGATCCAGGCGCGCGAGTTCGGACCGGTCTGCCCACAATCGGATAGCCGCTATCGGCCCCAGTCCGAGGATTGCCTGTTTCTCAATATCTGGACCACGGATCCGTACCCCGCCGCTCGCAAGCCAGTGATGGTCTACATCCACGGCGGAGCCTATTCGAACGGCAGCGTGACCGATCCGCTCAATGACGGGCAGAGGCTTGCGGCGCGCGGCGACGTGGTAGTGGTGACCGTCAACCACCGCCTCAACGCTTTCGGCTATCTCTACCTCGCGCGGTTCGACTCGCGCTTTGCGGACAGCGGCAATTGCGGCCAACTCGACCTGATCCTCGCGTTGAAATGGGTGCGCGATAATATCGCAGCCTTCGGCGGCGATCCGGCGCGCGTGATGGTGTTCGGCCAGTCAGGCGGGGGTGCCAAGATCGCGACGATAATGGGCATGTCCGCCGCCGCCGGCCTGTTCCAGCGTGCCGCGACGATGAGTGGCCAACAGGTGACGGCCTCCGGCCCGATCAACGCTACCGCTCGCACGCGCGCTTTTCTCGCGAAGCTGGGGGTTGCCGAGAGCGACGTTGGCCGCCTACTCGACGTGCCGGCAGAGGCGCTGGTAGACGCGCTCGACGCGACGGATCCGATCCTGGGCGGCGGCGTCTATTTCGGCCCCGTGCTCGATATGAAGTGGCTGACCCGGCACCCGTTCTGGCCCGACGCCAATCCCCAGTCGCTGCACCTTCCGCTGATGCTGGGTAACGTCCACGACGAGACGCGCGCCTTCATCACCCCGGACTCGCCCAAGGTGAACGGCCTCACCTGGGACAACCTTGCCGAACGGATGGCGCCGGAGCTCCGGATCGACATTCTGCCGGAATGGGTCGTGGCCCAATATCGCGCGCAATTTCCAGGCTGGTCTCCGACCGAAATATTCTACGCCGCCACCACCGCCGGGCGTAGCTGGCGGGGGCAGGTGATCGAAGCGGAGGCGCGCGCCCGCGCCGGCGCTCCCGCATTCGTGTACCAGGTCGACTACACGTCGCGAACCGATCCGCGCCGCGGTGCCTTTCACACTATGGATATTCCTCTCGTGTTCGGCACGCTTGATGCGCCCGGCTCGCAAACCGGAACCGGCGCGGACGCGCGCACAGCCTCGGCCGCGATGCAGGATAGCTTCGTTTGCTTCGCCGCGACGGGCGATCCCAACCATAGTGGGCTACCCCGCTGGCCGAAATATGATCTCACCAGCCGATCGACGATGATCTTCGACGTTCACTCCCGCGTCGCAAACGATCCCCGCCGCTGGCAACGCGAATTGTTCGCGCGCGTCCCTTACATTCAGCCCGGAACGTGAAAATCTTTTCCGCCCTTGACAGGCACGGCGTGCGTCAGCATTGTCGCTGACACCGGTTACCACAAGACAATATGCCGGGCCGAAGGTCACCATGAAAGCGACTGATCGGGAGGATGAAAGGGCGTTTGACGGCCATCCGGGCCGTTTTTCCTCCTCGAATGGGTGCGATAGAACGAATTCGCGCGCCCACCGGTGTCAATGGTCGATCTGCGGCTCCAAGGCATATGCCCGGGGGAGGGAGATGCCATGAACATGACCAGGTCTATCCGAGCGCGCGCCATCCAGGGGATCAGAGGTGCGTCGATCGGCGCATTGGCGATGGCGCTGCTTCATTCCGCACCCGCATCGGCGCAGGCTGCCGACGCGACGTCGCAACCGCCTGGGACCGCGCCCGCCGACAACACGGCCGAGATCGTCGTCACCGGCTTTCGCCAGTCGCTGAATGCCGCGCTCAACCAGAAGCGCCAGTCGATCGCCGCCGTCGACGCGATCGTGGCTGAAGACATCGGCAAGTTCCCTGATCAGAATCTCGCGGAATCGCTGCAGCGCATCCCCGGCATCGCCATCCAGCGCGACGGCGGCGAAGGCCGCTCGATCACCGTGCGCGGTCTATCCGGCCAATTCACGGCCGTCCGCGTCAACGGCATGCAGGCGCTGACGACCAGTTCCGACGGCGCCAGCGCCGATCGTGATCGCGCGTTCGATTTCAACGTTTTCGCGTCCGAGCTGTTCAGCTCGCTGGTGGTGCACAAGACGGCGGAACCAAGCCTGGACGAAGGCTCGCTTGGAGCCGTGGTCGATCTCAACACCGGCAATCCGCTGGCGGGCAAGACTGGCCTCACCGCCGCGTTGTCGGCGCAGGCCCAGTATAATGACCTCGGCAAGAATTGGGGGCCGAGGGTTTCGGGCCTCGTCTCATGGAAGTCCCCGAGCGGCACGATCGGCGTCTCCCTGTCGGCGGCTTACAGCAAGCTCGACCAGCTCGAAATGGGCAACAACAGCGTGCGCTGGGCACAGGCGCGCTTTGACTCGGTCAACGGAACGCCCTGCTGGACCAAGGCCAACACCGGTGGCTCCTATGTCCCGAGCACGAATTGCGATGCCGTATCGCTGGCCTTTCACCCGCGCATCCCGCGCTACGGCGAGGTGTCGCACGATCGCCGTCGCTTGGGGGTGACCGGCAGCTTTCAATGGTCGCCAACGGATCATACGAAGCTGTCGATCGACGGCCTCTATTCCGATTACAAGGAAACCCGCGAGGAGAAGTGGGGCGAGGTGCTGTTCCGCTCCAACGAACGATCGATCGACGTCACCCAATATAAGATCGATGCCAACAACAATCTCATATCCGGGACCTTCAACGATGCCTGGGTTCGCGTCGAACATTACCAGCGCAAGCTCGATACCGAATTCTATCAGCTGAGTGCCAATTTGAAGCAGGATCTCGGCGATCGAATCCATCTCAGCCTGCTGGGCGGCTTCTCCAAATCGGATGCCAACATTCCGCAGGAGACGACGCTGATCCTCGATGATCGCGATGCGCAGGGCTATCATTATGATTACAGCGACATGAAGAGCCCGGTGCTGACCTTCGGCACCAGCGTGACCGATCCCGCCAACTTCCAGCTGGCCGAGATACGAGACCGTCCGTCGGACAATGTGAACAAGTTCCGCACCGGCGCGCTCGACGCGACATGGGACGTGACCGAAGGCTTCAAGATCAAGGCGGGTGGCGTCTACCGCCGCTACGACTGGAGCCTGTACGAGGCGGCGCGCGACACGGTCGTCTGCCCGACCAAAACCACGGCCGCGCCCGACGTTGTGCTCGGCACGATCACCTGCACGTCTTCGAGCGTGTCAGGTGCGGCGGCGGTCTATGGCTTCCCCGTCAATGCCAATCTGACCGACCTCTTCACGCTCAAGGGCGCCGGCGCGCCGAGCGGTACCACCACCCAATGGGTGGTCGCCGATCTTAAGAATGCGGCTGCCTTCACGCATCTCTACGACCGCACCGCCGTGCCCAACCAGACCAACATCCGGTCGGTCCGAGAGACAGACAAGGGCGGCTATCTGCAATTCGATGCCCGCGGTAATCTGTTCGGTCTCGATTACTCTTTCTCGGGCGGCGTCCGCTACGTCCTGACCGACCAATCCTCGACCGGCTATAACAGCGGGCAACTGGTCACGGTGAAGCGCAGCTATTCGGACTGGCTGCCCTCGTTCAACCTGAATTTTTACCCGACGCGCGACATCATCCTTCGCGCCGCGATCGGCAAGGTCATGACCCGCCCAAGCCTGGGCAATCTCACTCCGGGCGGTTCGGTCGACGGCTTCAATTACAAGGTCAGCTTCGGCAATCCGCAGCTCGATCCGTTCCGCGCGACCGCGTTTGATGTCGGCGCCGAATGGTATTTCGCCCGGGAGTCGGCGCTCACCGTCTCACTCTTCAAGAAGAATATCGAGAGCTTCCCGCTTAGCGTGACGCGTACCGGCACCTTCGCCTCCACGGGCCTCCCGACGTCTGTCATCCTCGCGAGCTCGCCGGCGGCGTCGAACCCCGAAGGGCAGCTATGGACGATCTCGTCGATCGGCAACGCCACCGGGGGCAGCCTGAAGGGCATCGAGCTTGGGATCCAGGGGCCGTTCCGCTTCCTGCCGGGTTTCCTGTCGCACTTCGGCGGCATTGCCAATGCGACCTTCATCTCCAGCACCGTCCAATATCATGTGACTGGTCCTGCGACGGTGCCGGGCGGCGGCAATCCCGGCTCCGATCTAAGCTCCACGCTCTACGGTCTTGCCAAGCGCTCCTACAATGCGACGCTCTATTATGACGACGGACGCTTCAGCGCGCGCGCCTCGGTCGCTTACCGTAGCGGCTTCATCGACAATGCGAGCGCGACCGGTAACATCTTCGAAGGCTATAATCCGATCACCAACGTCGATGCATCGGTCCGCTACAAGCTGACGCCCCATCTGGAGCTGTCGGTCGAAGGCACCAACCTGACCGACGCCTATCGCGATCGCTATGTCGATCTCCAGAGCGATCGGAATTACGAATATAACCACTTCGGGCGGACGTTCATGGTCGGCGCCCGCTTCACGATGTAGCCTCCGTGCCCTGGCGCCTCGTCCTGCGGGCGGGGCGCCATTTTTTTGAGAGGCCACGTGCTCGATCGACGACAGACATTGCTGGCCGCAATCGCCGCGCCGCTCGCCGCCGCCGCGCTGAAGGCGCAGACCCCGCCGCCCTCGCGCTCGGACCCCGCAGTCGCCGCCGGACTGCCCGAACCGAACGAGACGATCGACCTATGGCCGCGCGGAGCGCCCGGTATGCCAGGCGGGGCCTTGGTGGAGACGGTCGACGAGCGCAGCAAGGATCCGCAGGTCACCGATCGCGCCGTCCATGGCATCACCAAGCCGCGGCTGGTCGTCTTCCGGCCCAAAGTACCGAACGGATCGGCGGTGCTGGTCGCGCCCGGCGGCGGTTATCGCTGGGTCGTGATCGACAAGGAAGGCTACGAAATCGGCCGATGGTTGTCGGCGCGCGGTTGGACGGTGTTCGTGCTTTTCTACCGCCTGCCGGGCGAGGGCTGGGCGGCCGGGCCGGATGTCGCGCTCGCCGATGCGCAGCGCGCGATGCGGCTGATCCGGGCGCACGCCGATCGCTACGGCATCGTGCCCGAGCGCATCGCCGCAATGGGCTTCTCCGCCGGCGGTCATGTTTGCGGCGATCTCGCTACGCGGTTCGACCGTCACACCTATGACCCTGTCGACGCGCATGATCGGCTGAGTGCCCGGCCGGACATTGCCGCGCCGATTTACGCGGTCCAGTCGATGAGCTTGCCTCTCGCGCACCCCGGCTCGCGCAGTCTGCTGATCGGCGACCATGCCTCGCCTGCGCTGGAGTGCGCCCACTCGCTTCAGTTCAACGTCACGGCAGGCACGCCACCCTGCTTTCTTGTCCATGCCGAAGACGACGATGTCGTTCCGGTGGAAAACAGCCTTGCCTTCCGCGCGGCGCTCAAGGCCGCGAAGGTGCCGGTCGAAACCCATCTCTTCCAGAGTGGCGGCCATGGCTTCGGGCTCAGGCGTGCGATGAACAAGCCGGCTGAAATCTGGCCCGAACTGTTCGTGAACTGGGCGCGGACCCACGGAGTAGGCTGATATGACGATCTCCCGCCGCGATGCGTTCGGCTTCGCCTTTGCCGGCGGCGCGGCGGTGCTGGCGTCCGCCGAAGCGGATGCCGCTCCTGCCCGCCAAGGTGTGAAGAGTGTCCGCGATTGGGGTCGGGGCTTCGACAATCAGCGTGTGGCGGACCTCGGCGATGGCCGCTTCCTCAATCCGCTCATCGCCGGCGATCATCCGGATCCCGCCATCCTCAAGGACGGCGCGGATTATTACATGACCTTCTCCAGCTTCGATTCCTATCCAGGCCTGACGATCTGGCATTCGCGCGATCTGGTGAACTGGCAGCCGCGCACGGCAGCCCTGACGAAAAATATCGGATCGGTGTGGGCGGTATCGCTTGCCAGGCATGGCGACCGCTACTTCCTCTACATCCCGACCAAGTCGGATCCCAATTCGATCTGGGTGATCTGGGCGGATCATATCGACGGGCCTTGGAGCGATCCGATCGACCTCAAGATGCCCAACCATATCGACCCATGCCACGCGGTGGGGGAGGATGGATCGCGCTGGCTGTTCCTCTCGGGCGGCGACCGCATCCGTCTCGCCGATGACGGCCTATCCACGATCGGAAAGGCCGAGCATGTCTACGATCCCTGGCATTATCCGCCCGAATGGGATGTCGAGAGCTTCTCGCCCGAGGGGCCGAAGATCGCGCGTCACGGCGGCTATTTCTATCTGATCACCGCGGTTGGCGGGACGGCGGGCCCGCCCACCGGCCATATGGTGATCGCGGCGCGCTCACGCTCCATCCACGGCCCGTGGGAGCAATGCCCGGCGAACCCGTTGGTGCGTACCCGCAGCGAGGACGAGCAATGGTGGTCGCGCGGCCATGCCTCCTTGGTCGAGGGGCCGGATGGCAGCTGGTGGGCGGTCTATCACGGTTATGAGAATGGCTTCTGGACGCTTGGCCGCCAGGCCTTGCTCGACCCGGTGGAATGGACGCCCGATGGCTGGTTCCGGATGAAGGGCGGTGACCTGTCACGCCCCATCGCCAAGCCGAAGGGCGGTGCGGCACTGCCGCACGGCCAGGCCTTGTCCGACGATTTCCACACGCTTGCGCTCGGACGAAAATGGAATTTCTTCAAGCCGCGCGCGGATGAGCAGGCGCGTGCCCGGATCGCCGATGGCGCGCTGGTGCTCGGCGCCAGCGGGACTGCGCCGCACGACAGCGCGCCCTTGCTGCTGATTGCAGGGGATCCGGCTTACGAAATCGAATGCGATATCGAGCTCACGCCCGGCTGCACTGCCGGCCTCGTCCTGTTCTATGACGAGAAGCTTTATTGCGGGCTCGGCTTCGACCGGCAGCACTTCGTCACGCATCAATATGGGATGGAGCGCGGCCGGCCGGCCAACCCGCATGGCCGCCGCCTCAAGATGCGGATTGCCAACAAGCGCCACATCGTCGCGATCCATACCAGCGGCGACGACGGGCGAACCTGGCAACGCTTCGATCGTGGGATGGAGGTGTCCGGCTATCACCACAATGTGAGGGGCGGGTTCCTGATGCTCCGGCCCGGCCTGTATGCTGCCGGAGAGGGAGAAGCGCATTTTCGGGCCTTCCGCTATCGCGCTCTGTAAAGGGGCGGGCAGGGATATGCTGATCGATCGACGCTTTGTTCTGGTGGGCGGTACGCTCGCACTGATCGCCGCTGCCCAGCCGCAGGACGCGGCCGTCAGCGCGGAGCTGGACGAAGCGGCAAAGCTGCCCCCCGCCGAAAGGCTGGCGCGGTTACGGCGGATCGATCGGCGTGAACTGGATACGTCGATCGCGCTCGACGTCGCCGCGGCGCTGCGAGGCGCGGAGCTGGAAGTCGCTATCGCCGGCGCGGCCGATCTCCAGGCGCGCTACGCACTTCAGCTACGGTTGCAGAGCGGAACCGAGGCGACGCCCGCTGAAGCTTATGCGTTCGCGCTCGATCGCGCGCGGCTGATCACTGCGCGGGCGGCGCGGCTGCTGCGCGACGAAGGTCTTGTCGACGGCAGCGTTGCGGAGCGGCTGCGCCGCCTCGCACGTGATCCGCGCTATTTCTATTCCGACGACGATGCAGGACGCGACCGGGCCGTGGCGGACATGAACCGTTGGCTCGACGCCGCGCGCGCCCGCTTGCCCCAGCAATTCGGCATGATCCCGCGCGCCGTCGATCGCGTCACCGTGCGGCGGATGAGCCCGGCGGATGAGGCGGCCGGGAAGGCCGGATATCGCGTGATTCCAGGCTATGATGGCAGCACGCCTGGCGCCTATTTCGTTGACCTGCACGACATTGGCCGCCGCCCGAGCTGGACGCTGCCGAGTGTCGTGCATCACGAGACATTACCGGGGCATTTGCTTCAATTACCGCTCCAGGATCGCGCCGCGCCGCACCCGCTGCGTCTGCGCTCCGCCGCCGGGTTTGTCGAAGGCTGGGCTATTTATGCCGAGCAGCTCGCGGCGGAGGCCGGAGCTTATGCGCAGGATCGGCGCGCCGAGATCGGCTACCTGCAATGGCTGCTGTTTCGGCTGGGCCGGGCGATGATGGATGTCGGCATCAATGTCTTCGGCTGGACCGACGCGGCAGCGCTGGCCTTTTTGCGCGACCTGCAAGGCGATCCGGTCATCTTCGCCCCGTTCGAGAAAGATATTGCCCGTGCCCGCACCGAACCGGGTGCTTATGCGGCGCACGCCCTCAACTGGCTCGGGTTCGAGCAACTGGTCGCGCGCCGCAGGAGCGGCGACGCGCGGCGCGTCCATGATCGGCTGCTTGCCTACGGCGCCGCGCCTTTGGTGCTGCTCGCGCCGCTGCTAGCGCATTAGCGGCACGATATTGTTGAGCTGTGTGACCTCGGCCTGATCATCGTCGAGCCGCACGTGCACGCGGGCGTGTGCCGGCAGCACCGCTTTGGCGCGGAGCACCACGTTTGCCGTCCGCGGCAGCAAATCGCGCGGGGCTGCAAGCGGTGCGACCGGCGCCTTCGCCAATATCGTGCCGCTGGCATCCTCAAGCGTTACTACGCCTCTGCCCGTGTCCATCGCCCCGAGACTATGCACCGTGACGCGCACCGTCCGCCCGCGCACGTGCACATCATCCGGTCCTATGCCCAGATCAGGACGCTCTTCCGGCGGGGTTCCGGGCCGGGTCAGCGTGAACTCGTAGGTTGTCGTCGTGCGGGGGGCGAAACTGACCCCGGTTGAGGCGCTGCGCTCCAACGCAATGTCGTCGCTCTGCGGTGGTGCACCCTCCGCCGTTCGCGTCACATGCCAATGCCCGGCGGCGACATTCCAGGCGGTCATGATCGCCTGCTGGGACTGGTCGCTGATGTTGAAGCCGATGACCTTGAAGTGATCGCGCGTTGCGCCGGGCAGCAGGATGGCAACCTGCTCCGCCGCTTCATCCTTGTCGAACCGCCATGAGACGGTGTTTCCCGGATAGGTCTGGTTTCGCTTGAGCGCGATTCCGCCAAGCCGCTCGCGTTGTAGGATGTCGCTCGGCTGCTCGACCCGATCGGACCACCAATGGCCCTCGGTATACATGTACATGTGGCGAAGCTTGTCCTGGATTGCCTCGCCGTGCAGCGCCTCGATCGGCCTGGTGTCGCCGGTCGTGTTCCACGCGGCATATTGGCCGAAATCGCCTTTGGCAGGCTTGGCGGCGATCATCCTGCCGAGGTCCGGATCGGCTGCGGCGAGCGACGCACCATTCTCGTTGATCTCCGCCGTCACGCCTGCGCCGCTCGACGCAACACGGCCCGCCAGCGGGCGCAGATATTTGGTGTCGCCGGTGAAGCGATAGGCCGCCCATGCCGATTGCAGCGGGGTGGTAACGCCTCCACCGTCCCCGACACGCTCCGCATCGCTGCGCCAGTTGATCTCGTTGGGATAGACCCAGCGCCCGTCGGCGGTCTGCTTGCCGTGCGCCATCCACCCGTCGATCACGCCCGTGACCAGCCCGCGCGCGGTTGGATTCCCGTTGTAAATGCCCATCAGGATCGGGGCATGCATGACGGTGAAGCTATAGGGCTTCTGCCATTCCCACGACCCTTCACGATAGACGACCCGACCGCCATACCAGTTTGACGAGAAATGCATGTGGCCGGCGGGGTTGACGGTGACGATGCTGGTGAGCGCCTTCACCGTCGCCATCAGCCGCTCGACCGATTTGGGTTCGCCCCAATTCAGGTAGAGCCGCTCGGCATCGCTGTTGAGGCCTTCCTCATAAGCATGGAGCTCATCGGTCGTGATATAACCAAGGCCGTTCACGCGCATGCCGTTCTTGTAGACCGCGTCCGACAAAGCCTTGAGCGAGGCGTTGATCTTGTCGGGCTCGACCCCCATCAGCGCGAGGCCCGGCCATTGCTCGGTAAGGTCGACATCGTCCGAAATGCCGCCACCGAAATCGCCGTAGGGGACCTGGCGATTGTCGATCCACCAATCGACGAACTGCCTGACCAGCTTGAGGTCCTCGAGCTGGCGAAAGGCCCAGAGCGGCACGCCCGGCGTCGCCTGCGGCGCGGGAATATCCGGTGCGGACTGGGCGTTATAGCTGATGTCCTGCCAATAGAGCCGGCCCAGAAGATTGTCAGGATCGACGCGCAGCAGATCGCTGATGTCCGCGTAAAGCCGCCGATACAGCGCCTCGCGCTTGGACGCGGTATGCTCCTCGACCAGGAAGCCCCAATTGTCCTTCACCTGGTTGAAGCGGTCGGCGATATGCTCGGCCTTGGCTGCTTCGCGATCCTTGAAGATCAGGCGGATCTTCATTCCGTCGAGCGCTTTGGCGCCGAAATCGGGCGCGGCCGACGCGATGCTGAGATAAAACGGGTCCGCCGTCAGAATGCGATCGCGCAGATCGAGCCAGAGCGTGCGCGCTTCATGCGGACGCACCGAGACCTGGACGTCGATCATGTCGCGCTGCGGCCAGATCGGGTCCTTCACCCGGATGTCGAGCGGGATCAGCCCATCCTTGCCGGGTGTTACGTCCATCGCCGGGATGTCGATCGCGACCCCGTCGAGCCCGTCGTGGACATTTTCCCAACCATAATTCCAGGCCCGCGCGGGCGGTTCGGCGGGGAGCGCGTCGCCATAGCCCGACGGGATCAGGATATGGACGATCGGCGCTTCCCTCGAATGTTCGACGCGCTTTTTGGTGCTCGCGGCATCGCCCGCTCCGGCCGCCGCTTTGCCGCCGTTTGAGGGGATGGCGAGGACAGTGGTCCGCTCCGCAGGCGGGTAGCGGCCGTCGATGAAACGCACCAGATCGGCCAATTGCGGTCGCGCCGGGGCGGCATCGGCATGGACGGTGTAGTTGAGCTTGAACGTACCCGCTGGCTCGGCGCCGGGAGTCACGTCGTAGGCCCAGATTTCCTGGATTGGCGTCTCCTGCGCGATGTTGGCGAAGCGGATCGCGCCGCCCGTCTTTGCGCCGAACTGGTCGAGCGTGCGGACTACCCCTTGCGGGCGCTTGGCGAGCGGTGCGTAGTCCCTGCCATCCGCCGAATAGCTCAACGTGCCGAAGGCGGCGCCCCGCAGTTCAATCCGATTGAACCGTTCGGCGGGCGGTATGGTGAGATCGTAATTCTTCCCGCCTTCGACATAGGTGTTCCAGTCGGGCAGCTCGAAATAATCGTCGCGGCCCGGCAGGCGCGAGCGGTTGTAGACGCCAGGCCAGGTCGTCTCGTCGATCCCGTCAATGCCCTTGCGCATCTCCTCCTTGAGATCGCGCGCGTCGGCGAATTCGACCTTGCGGACACGGGTTTCGGGCGCGTCGAGCGACGGCGGCGACATGCGGTCCCAGCCGTAGCGATGCAGCCACGCCGCGCGCTCGGCCGTGTTGGCAGCGGCGGGTGGGGCGGTGGGCTCTGCGAGGCTGGAGAGAGCAGCCACGTCGGGTGCGGCCAGCATGTGGTCGTAGATGCGGATCTCGTCGAGATCGCTGCCGCGCATGAAATTATAGCGGCTTTGCACCTGATGCGGCGAGATGACGCGGCCGGCCAATCCGAACTGATCGAGCCCGGTGTCGAGATCCGCGACCTGATCCTTGCGCGCCACCTCCTTGCCGTCGACGTAAAGGCGCACGCCAACCGTCTCATCCCATGCGAAGGCGAGATGGTGCCACGCATCGGGGCCAGGGGGCGTGGCCAGCGCGAAGGATACGCGCACCCGGGCGAGGTTCGTATCGGTGACGAAGGCGTCGAAGCCGTGGCCGTTCCAGTCGATCCGCAGGAACGCCATGTCCCAGCTCGTGTGATCGGCGAAGCCGACGCGGAAGATCACGAATGGCGCGACGCCAACTGGCGTGCGCGACCGCCAGAAGAAGGACAATGTGCCGCGCCGGCCGTAGATATTGCCGGGCGCATTCCACGCCACCACACCGTCATCCTGCCATCGGAGCGCGCGTCCGCTCTTGCCGTCGGGGACCAGCTCGACCTTGTTCAGGAAGTTGGGCTGGGTGTCACCGCCTGCTTGGTCCGCCTCCAGGCTCCGATCGGCCGACACGCGGAACAGCAAACCGTTGTCGCGCGGGGCCGCGATAGTCGGCGTCGGGGTGAGGAAGGCGTATGCGAACGCCGCAAGCACCACAGACCGCCTGTTACGCCTCACATTCCCGCACTCGCAATTGAGTCTATGACACCGGTATCAATACTCTCTTGCGCCGCTTCTGCAAGCGACCCATTGGGCGAGCGGTGGAGGTTCTACGCTGTCTCCGTCGGCCTCGATGGGCCCTCTCCGGCGCCGGAAAGTCAGTCGCTGCCTTCGTCCGCCGCATCTCCAGCATTCCGCCACACCGAGGAAAAAAAAGCCAGTCAGCCATTCCCGCTCATGCACGCTGAGCGCGCCGAAATAATTGTCCTCACGCGCCTCATGACGTTGCTCGCGTGCGCAGCAAACTCTTTGCCCTTGCGAGTCAGCTTGAGGGATGCGCGTAGCCGCTCGACGAGGCCGGCTTTATCGGATGTCTACCGTGGCGAGGGCGGCGTAAATTCGCCGGATTTGCACTGAAACGTCCGCCGGCCATCTGGGTATAGTCTGTAAATGCGAACCGAGGTGGCTGCGTTCCGAAACTCTGACCTGAGCGGATACGGATTCGGGATCTGGCAGGAAATGATAGAAGGTCGGCATTTGAGCCAACCGTGATCCGGTCGAGAAGGCGCGCCTCTCAGGACTGGATATTGCCATGACCCGATCAGTTGCCGTTCCCGCTCATCTCTCCCTTCTCGCCTTGGCTGGCTTTGTGGCCGGATGCGGCGCCGTCGCCGCCGCCCCTCCGAAAGCTTCATCCCGCGTGGGCGAGGTCGTGGCGGTTTCCTCGTCAGCGGAGCGGATCGAACCCTATCGCGCCCGGTTCGGGCGCGCGCGGCCGGTCATCGCGGTGATCGGGGTCAATAGCGGCACCGAACTGACGGACTATGTCATTCCCTACGGCATCCTGCGTCAGGCCGATCTGGGAGACGTGGTGGCGGTCGCCACCGAAGCCGGGCCGATTGCCATGCGCCCGACGCTTCGCGTCCGGCCGCAGGCATCCATCGCTGAATTTGACGCGCGTTTCCCCGATGGAGCTGATTATGTGGTGGTGCCGGCCGTGGTCCGACGGAACGATCCTGTCCTGCTCGGCTGGATCCGGCAGCAAGCGGCCAAGGGCGGAACGCTCGTCAGCATCTGCGACGGTGCGCTGGTCCTGGCCGCTAGCGGGGTGATGGATGGCCATCGCGCGACTGCCCACTGGGCGACCGACGGCTATCGCCGGAAGACCTATCCGCAAGTGCGATGGGTGGAGGATCGCCGCTACGTTGCCGACGGCAAAGTGGTTTCGAGCGCGGGCATCAGCGCCGCCGTTCCCACTTCGCTTGCCCTGGTCGAGGCGATTGCCGGCCATGAGCGGGCCGCAGCGGTCGCCGCTGAGATCGGCGCGACCGACTGGAGCCCGATCCACGACAGCCGACCCTTCCACCCGCGGTTCGGCCGCAACCTCTCCGCCTTCGCCGCCACGGAGTATTTCAACCGCTGGTTTCATCGGCCGCAGACGCTCGGCATTGCGGTGCACACGGGCACGGACGAGGTCGCACTGGCGTTCGCGGCCGATGCCTATTCGCGGACCGGACGCGCGCGCGTGTTTGCGGTCGCACCCACGGACGCCCCGGTGGAGACGCGTCATGGCTTAGTCGTGCTCCCCGACATGATAGGCGCGCGCCCGGTGGAGCGAACCGTCGCGGTTCCTGCCGATAAACCGGCGCTTACGCTGGACCGCGCTCTTGCCGAAATTGCGCGCCGCTTTGGGTCGCAGACGGCCTATGGCGTGGCGCTGACCTTCGAGTATCCCAATTTCCATGGCTGATGACGTGACCAAGTCCGCGAAGGTGCCGACGCAACCCCCGCTACGAGTGGTGCTGCTCGCCTATGACGGCATGAACCTGCTCGACCTGGCCGGCCCGCTGCAGGCGCTGACCACGGCCAATCGGGGAACCGGCGAAGGGCAGCCGCCACGCTATGAAACGATCGTCGCCTCGACTGATGGCGGTCCCGTGATGACGAGTTCGGGTCTGCCCATCGTGACCGCGGCAGTGTCGTCGCTGGACGGTATGGCGATCGACACGCTGATCGCGCCAGGTGGATGCTGGGGCAAGGATTATGAGGTTGCGCCCGTACTCCGCGACTTCATCGCGGCGCGCGTCGACACGGTGCGACGGCTTTGCTCTGTATGCACCGGCGCTTTCCTGCTGGCGGCGGCAGGGCAACTGCATGGCAAGCGGGTCGCAACGCACTGGGCCTGGCTCGACAAGCTCAGAACCGAATATCCAGGACTGGACGTCGATCCGGACAGCATCTTCGTGCGCGACGGGAAGCTGTGGACATCGGCCGGGGTGAGCGCCGGGATCGATCTCACGCTGGCGCTGATCGAGGAGGATTACGGGCCGCGTGTCGCGATCGATGCCGCGCGCCAGATGGTCGTGTTCATGAAACGCGCGGGCGGGCAGTCCCAGTTCAGTGTGCCGCTTGCGGCGCAGACGCGAGACCGAGCCTTTGTGGAGCTACATGCCTGGATGGCTGCCAACCTCGCTGCGGACCTTTCGGTGCCGGCTCTTGCGGAGCGCGCCGCCATGGCACCGCGAACGTTCGCGCGTGCCTACACCACAAAAGTCGGCCGAACGCCGGCGAAAACGGTCGAGTTGATGCGGCTCGAGGCGGCCTGCCGCGCGCTTGAAGAGACCGATCTCCCGCTGAAGAGCGTTGCCGTCCTTTCGGGTTACGGCAGCGAACAGAAATTGTGCCGGGCTTTTCAGCGGCAACTCGCGACCAATCCTGCGACGCATCGGACACGCTTCTCCCGCAGTTGATTGGTGCGGCGGCTTCGCGCCCCAAGAGCGGACATTTGCTTGCCGTCGCTGTACGCCTAGAAGCATGTCGGTCTCGCATTTGCACCCTAACGCGGACAAGCTGACTTTTCAGGTCACACCGGAGAGTGGCGGAAATCCGCCGAATCCGGGGTTTCCTGAAGGTCACAAAACTGGTCACAGTGGTGCTCAGCCGAGGCTGAGACTGGTGGCCGGAACTGAGGTAAGTCTTTGAAAAGACTGGTGGACGCACTAGGGCTCGAACCTAGGACCCGCTGATTAAGAGTCAGCTGCTCTACCAACTGAGCTATGCGTCCATGCCTGTCGGCAGGAGCGGCCGTGCCGCTTGGAGGCGCGCGGTTAGCAAGGCGGACCGGCCTTGTAAACATCCAATGCGATTCACCCGCGCTCGGGCGTCGCCGTATCTCTAGCGGTTGCGCCCGCGGCTGTGGCGCTGGATCGCCATCAGGAATCCCAGGCAGATCAGCACGGTCATCATCGCCGAGCCGCCAAACGACACCAAAGGCAGCGGAATCCCCACGACCGGCGCCAAGCCCATCACCATCAGCAGGTTGATCGCGACGTAGAAGAAGATGGTGGTGGTCAACCCCGCGGCGGCGACCCGGCCGAAACGGCTGCGCGCGCGCATCGCCACGCGCATGCCCCAGCCGATCACGAAACAATAAGCCAGGATGATGCCGAGCCCGCCCATCAGGCCCCATTCCTCCGCCATCGTCGCGAAGACGAAATCGGTATGCCCCTCGGGCAGATAATCGAGATGGCTCTGCGTGCCCTGGAGAAAGCCTTTGCCCTTCACGCCACCCGATCCGATCGCGATCTTCGACTGGATGATGTGATAGCCGGTGCCGAGCGGGTCGCTTTCCGGGTTGAGGAAGATCTCGATCCGGTTGCGCTGATAATCGTGCATCATGTGCAACGCGACCGGCATCAGCGCCGCGGCCGCCGCGAACACGCCGATGAACCAGCGTTTGGGCACCCCCGCCAGATACATGGCGGTGACCCCGCCGAACGCGATCATCAGCGCGGTGCCGAGGTCGGGCTGCACCAGCACCAGCAGGAACGGCACCCCGATCAGCAGGGCCGCCGGCCAGACCGCGGCGAAGCGGCGCATCTCGGGCGCGGGCATGGCATCGTAGAAGCGCGCGAGCACCAGCACGATCGCGGGCTTCATCAGCTCGGACGGCTGAAGGCGGATGATCTTGAGGTCGAGCCAGCGCCGGCTGCCGCCGCCGACCGCACCCAACGCCTCGACCCCGAACAGCAGGATGACGAGGATGAGATAGGTCGGCCAGGCTACTGCCTTGAGCTGCTGTTCGTTGAGCCGCGACAGCGTCATCGCACCGAGCAGGAACAGCACATAACGGATACCCTGCGGCAACGCCCATGGCATCATCTTCCCGCCCGCGGCCGAATAGAGCACGACCAGGCCGAAGCCCAGGATCGCGCTCACGACCAGGATCAGCCCCCAGGGCATGCGCGCCAGCGGCGCGGGGATGAGGCTATCATTGCTCAATCGGGTTGGTCCTGGCCGGCCGCTTCCTGCGGCGTGTCGGGTTGTTGCACGGCCTTGCCCTCCTGCTCGGCCTGCCAGCGCGCGCTGTCCGCCGCCATGCGCGCGCCGATATCTCCGCCCCATTGCTGCTCGAAGGCGGCCAATGTGGTCATCGCGCGATCCGGCGTGAACAGGAAGGTCATCACGTCGCGCGCGACCTGCGCGGCGGCGGCGCCATGGCCGCCATGCTCCAGCGTCACGCCGATCGCATATTTGGGCTGTTCCACCGGCGCGAAGCCGATGAAATGGCCGTGGTCGCGCAGCTTCCACTCGCCGCCCGTGCCGAGCGCCTGCGCGCGCCCCGCGGCGCGATCGGCCGCGCTGATGCGGCGAACCTGCGCGCTGCCCGTCTTGCCCGCCATCTCGACCCCCGGCACCTGCAATTTGGACGCGCCCGCCGTACCCGCGCCGCCGGTGTTGATCACGTCGCGCATGCCGGCATGGACGACGCCAAGCTGCTCGGCGGTGAGGTTGAGCGGCGCGCCTTGCGGGCCGTAGCGCTTGTTGCCGATCAGGCGCGGCGCGAGCGCCTTGCCGCTGGCGATGCGCGCCGCCATCACGCCCAGCTGGAGCGGATTGACCAGCACATAGCCCTGTCCGATCGAGGCATTGACCGTGTCGGCGGCGGTCCACGCTTTCTTGTAGCGCCGCTCCATCCACGCGGTATCAGGATAGGTGCCGTAGCGCTGCATGATCGCGGGAAGGTCGAACTTCTCGCCCAGGCCCAATTCGTGTGCCATCCCCGCGACCTTGTCGATGCCGAGCCGGCGGACCATCGTGTAGAAATAGACGTCGCAGCTCTGCTGGATCGCGCGATGCATGTCGATCGGGCCATGGCCGCTGTGGCGCCAGCAGTGGAAGGTCGCAGTGCCGAGCCGGAAGAAACCCGGGCAATTGACCGTCTCGTGCGGATCCACCCCCCAGCGGAGCAGCGCCAGCGCGTTCATCGGCTTGACCGTCGATCCGGGCGGATAGAGGCCGAGCAGCGCCTTGTTCATCAGGGGCAGGTGGTCGTTGGCCGACAGCATCGCCCACTCGGCCTTGCTGATCCCGTCGGTGAAGGCATTGGGGTCGTAGGACGGCATCGAGACCATCGCGAGCAGCCCGCCCGTCTCGCAATCCACCACCACCACCGATCCGCTGTTCGGCCCCAGTCGGCGCGCGGCATATTCCTGCAACGGCGCGTCGATCGTGAGGCGCAAGGTGTGCCCCATCTGCTCGGGCTTGGTGGTGAGCTCCTGCACCAGCCGGCCATGCGCGGTGACCTCGGTGCGCTTGGCGCCGGGCATGCCGCGCAGCCACGGCTCCATCACCTTCTCCAGCCCCTCCTTGCCCACCTTGAAGCCGGGCGTGATGTAGAGCGGGTCGTGCGTGCGCTGATAATCCGCGGCCGAAGCCGGGCCGACATAGCCGCACAGATGCCCGACCGCCGCACCCGCCGGATAGGATCGGGTGAAGCCGCTGGTGGGCGCGACGCCGGGCAGTTCGGCCTGGCGCAGCGAGACCGCGGCGAAGCGTTCATAATCCAGTCCTTCGATCACCGGCACGGGCTGGTAGCCGGGCGACTTGTCGAGCGCGTCCTTGATCCGTTCAACGTCGTCATGGGACAGGTTGAGCATCTGGCGCAATTCGTCGATCGCGCGGTCGGGATCCTGCAGCCGGTCGGGGATCAGGTCGACGCGGAAGCTGGTCTTGTTGACCGCGATCGGCTTGCCGTTGCGATCGACGATCCAGCCGCGCCGCGGCGGGATGATCTGGCTCTGGACGCGATTGCTCTCGGCGAGCTTGTCATATTTGTCGCGCTGCGCGATCGACAGCCACGCCATCCGTCCGCCCAGCAGAGCGGCCACGCTTGCCTGTGCGCCCGTCAGCACGATCGCGCGACGCGTGAAGCTGTAGGCCAGCGACTGATCGGTAACGACCCGTCCCGGCCGATCGAACCATCTCATTTCGCCAGCCGCCAGCGATCCAGTACAGCGCACAGCCGCGCGATCGGGGGAAAGCAGAGGATGGCGAGGATCGTGGGCGGGATCATCGTCCACGGTGCGCCGCCGCCCGCAACGAAATAGCCGATCGCGCTTTGCCCCAGCGCGCAGAACAGGATCGCGGCACTGGCAATCCACCAGTCGAGCCAATGGTCACGCCACATCGGACGCGCATCGATCAGGTCGATGCCCAGGAAGCTGATCGTCCACAACGTCATCGCCGTTCCCGGCGCGGTGCCCGTGATCAGGTCGTCGGCAAGGCCGAGCGGCAAAGCCACCCATGCCGCCCACAATTCAGGCCGCAACAGCCGCCAGCCGAGCGCCATCAGCAACCCCAAAGGCGGCAAGACCGGCGCGGTGCTGACGAACGGCAGCAAGGTGACGCTCGACGCGATCATGGTCGAGGCAACCGGGATCGCCTGCAGCCGCCACCGCGACGGCTGCCCCAGCAGGTCGGACTCGATGATCGGCATCAGCTCCGGTGCCCCTGCGGCGGCGCAACCGGGGGCGGGGCGGGAGCCTGGGGCAGCACGATCGCGAAATCGAGCTTCGCGGGCTCGGCGAGCGGCCGCGCGGTCGCGATCTCGCCGCTCGTGCCCGTCACCACCGCGACCGGCAGATCGGGCGGATAGACCCCGCCCACGCCCGAGGTGACGAGCAGGTCGCCGCGCCGGAAACCGGGCCCGCCGACCAAGGTCGAATGAATTTCCATCGCGCCATCGCCGCGCCCCTCGCCAAGCGCGGGCTCCCCGGTCCGCACGACGCGCAGCGGCACCGCGCTGCCGCCGTCCGACACCAACACGACACGCGCGGCATGGCTGCCGACTTCCGTGATGCGGCCGACCAGCCCGTCGGCGGCACGCACCGGCTGGCCCGGCGCCACGCCGTCGGCGCTTCCGGCAGCGAGCGTGACGAAGCGGCGCGTGCCGGTAAGATCGGACCCGACGATGCGCGCCGCGACGATCGGCACGCTCCGGTCGCCGACCAGCTTCAGCGTGCGCCTCAACCGCGCATTTTCGAACGCCAGCACGCGCGCCTGGATCAGGCCGCGTTGCGCATCGGCGAGCTCGGCATGGAGTCGCTTATTCTCGCTCACCGCGCCGAAATAGCCGCCGATATCGTCCGCCAGCGATCCGCCGCCACGCACGATCGGGCGCGTCAGCTTGGTGACCGGCGTGGTCACGTCCAGTGCGAGGCCCTTGATCCCCTCGAACGCCGCGGGATCGAACCGCGCGATCAGGACGAGCGCGAACCCCGCCACCACGCCCATCGCGGCGGCGACATAGCCGAAGAACAGCCCATATTGGATGCGCCGCGAGAATCCGCGATCGCGATGGCGCGGCGGGGCCATGGCGGGTCCCGGCCGTCCTGGCTTAGGCCGTGTGCAGCACGCCGCGGAACATCGGATCCTCCAGCGCGCGGCCGGTACCCAGCGCAACGCAGGTGAGCGGATTGTCCGCGACGGTAACCGGCAGCCCGGTGGCCTGGCGCAGCACTTCGTCGATGCCGTCGAGCAAAGCCCCGCCGCCGGTGAGCACGATACCTTGGTCGACGATGTCGGCGGCCAGTTCTGGCGCGGTATTCTCCAGCGCCATGCGCACGCCCTCGACGATCGCCGAGACCGGCTCCGACAAGGCTTCGGCGATCTGGCCCTGCGTGATCTCGATTTCCTTGGGCACGCCGTTGACCAGGTCGCGGCCCTTGATCTGGATGCGCTCGCCGACGCCGTCGGTGGGCATCTGCGCGGTGCCATGCTGCTGCTTGATCCGCTCGGCCGTGGCTTCGCCGATCAGCAGATTATGGTTGCGGCGGACGTAGGAGGCGATCGCCTCGTCCATCTTGTCGCCGCCGACGCGCACGCTGGTCGTATAGGCCAGGCCGCGCAGCGAGAGGACGGCGACTTCGGTCGTGCCGCCGCCGATATCGACCACCATCGATCCGATCGGCTCGGTCACGGGCATGTCCGCGCCGATCGCGGCCGCCATCGGCTCCTCGATCAGGAAGACCTGGGATGCGCCGGCGTTGGAGGCGGCGTCGCGGATCGCGCGGCGCTCGACCTTGGTCGAACCCGACGGCACGCAGATGATGATTTCGGGCCAGCGCGGGAAGCGGCGATGGCCGTGCACCTTGTGGATGAAGTGCTTGATCATCTGCTCGGCGATGTCGATGTCCGCGATCACGCCGTCGCGAAGCGGACGGATGGCTTCCATATGTTCGGGCGTCTTGCCCATCATCATCTTGGCGTCGTCGCCGACCGCGCGCACTTTCTTGACGCCGTTGACCGTCTCGATCGCGACCACAGAGGGCTCGTCGAGCACGATGCCCCGGCCGCGGACGTAGACCAAAGTATTGGCAGTCCCGAGATCGATCGCCATGTCGTGCGACATGAATTTAAACCAGCGCATGAAACCCATATCTCAACTGTCCGTCCGACGCGCGACCCGGCGGAGAATCGTCATACCGATGATAGAAAGGCCGGTCGCGGAAGCCCGCTGGTTGGGCTAGACCCTCGACCATGTCAATACGGCGCCTTCCAGAGCATCTGGTCAATCGTATCGCCGCGGGCGAGGTGGTCGAACGCCCCGCCTCCGCGCTCAAGGAATTGGTCGAAAACGCGATCGATGCGGGTGCCGGCGCCATCGTCGTGCGCCTGAGCGACGGGGGTATCGGCGGCATCGAGGTGATCGACGATGGCTGCGGCATGACGCGCGAGGATATGGTCCTGGCGCTCGAGCGGCACGCCACCTCCAAGCTGCCCGAATCCTGGTGGGCAGAGGGGGCAATCGAACGCGTCGCGACGTTGGGTTTTCGGGGCGAGGCGCTGCCCTCGATCGCGAGCGTGGCGACGCTCAGTCTCGAAAGCCGGGTCAGGGGTGGCGAAGGCTGGCGCCGTGTGGTCGACAACGGCAACCTCGTGGAGGAGGGGCCGGCGGCGCTTCCGCCCGGCACGCGGGTCAAGGTGGGAGGCTTGTTCGCGCACGTGCCTGCCAGGGCGAAGTTCCTGCGTACCGCGCGATCCGAATATGCCGCCTGCGCCGACGTGGTGCGCCGGCTGGCCATGGCGCGGCCCGAAATCGGCTTTACGCTCGAACATGACGGGCGGCGCAGCTTCGCGGTCCAGTCGGGCGAGACGCGGCCCGAGCGCGTCGCCGCCCTGATCGACCGAGAGCTGGTGCGCAATTCGGTCGCGGTCGACCATATGCGTGAGGGAATCACGCTCGGCGGCGTGGCCGGCCTGCCGACCTTCAGCCGCGGTGTCGCCGACCACCAATATCTGTTCGTCAACGGCCGCCCGGTGAAGGACAGGCTGCTGATCGGTAGCGTCCGCGCCGCTTATCAGGACCTGCTCGCGCGCGATCGCCATCCGGTGCTGGCCTTGTTCCTCGAGGTGCCGCCCGAGGAGGTGGACGTGAACGTCCACCCGGCCAAGACCGAGGTCCGCTTCCGCGAGGCGGGGCTGGTGCGGGGCATGATCGTCGGCGGCCTGCGCGCCGCGCTCGACAGCGCGGGCCATCGCAGCGCGCAACGCCCCTCGGCGGCGGCGTTGGGCCGCTGGCAGAGTGAGCCCCTCTCTCCCCAATGGGCGCCCACCCGTCCGCCGAGTCAGGGATCAGTGTGGGACAATGTCCCCGAATTCACCCCCGCGCCCGCCGCGCGCGCCGAGATGGCCTATGACGCGCCGCCGGCGCCGGTCGAGCATCCGCTTGGTGTCGCGCGGGGCCACGTGGCGGCGACCTATATTGTCGCCGAAGCCAAAGACGGCCTGATCCTGGTCGACCAGCATGCCGCGCACGAACGGCTCGTGCTCGAACGCATGCGCCGCGCCATGGCGGACGGCGGCGTCGCGCGGCAGGCGCTTCTCCTCCCCGAGGTCGTCGAGATGGACGAGCCGGCATGCGACCGGCTAGAGGCGCGCAGCGGCGAGCTCGCCGAAATGGGGCTCGAACTCGAACGCTTCGGCGCCAAGGCGATGCTGGTGCGCGCTACGCCCGCCCTCCTCGGCGCCAGCGATGCCAGGCAGTTGGTAGTCGATCTTGCGGACGAACTGGCGGCGTATGACGAGGCGCTCAGCCTCAAGGAGAAACTCGACGGCATCGCCGCGACCATGGCCTGCCACGGCTCGGTCCGCGCGGGCCGTATCCTCTCGGTCGCCGAGATGAACGCGCTGCTCCGCGAAATGGAGGTCACCCCCCATTCGGGCCAATGCAACCACGGCCGCCCAACCTGGATCAAACTGGGCCATGGCGACATCGAGAAATTGTTCGGGCGGAAGTGAGGGGGAAGGCCATGCCGGATCAGCACGTCCCAAGCTGGAATGGGCATAGCGGCAATGCGTGGGCGGACCTTCAGCCGATGCTCGATCGGCTGTATCAGCCGTTCGAAAAGATCCTGACCGACGCCGTCGTCACCGATGGTGTGCGGGACGTTCTTGATGTCGGATGCGGTACCGGCGCGACGACGCTGGCGCTCGCGGAGCGGCTGGGGACTGCCGGACGCTGTACAGGCATCGACATATCCCAGGTGCTGGTCGACATTGCCCGCCACCGGGCCGAGGCGGCGGGCGCGACCAATGCGCGCTTCGTCCTCGGCGACGGGCAAAGCCAGGCCTTCGCGCCCAAAGGCTTCGACGCGGTGGCGTCGCGGTTCGGCGTGATGTTCTTCGCCGATCCGGTCGCGGCCTTTAGGAATATCCATAACGCGACACGCCCAAGTGGCGGCCTGACCTGCATTGCCTGGCGCCCCAAGAGCGAAAATCCGTTCCAGACAACCGCCGAGCGTGCCGCCGAGCCGTTGATCGGGCGGGTCGGCCCGTCGGATCCACGAGCGCCCGGCCAATTCGGTTTCGCCGATGCGGATCGGGTGCGGAGGATATTGGCGACCTCGGGATGGGACGCGATCGACATCGCTCCGATCGATGTACCGCTGGCGCTGCCGCGCGACGATTTGGCCATCTACATCCGCCGCATGGGTTATGTGGCGATCGCACTGCCCAGCCTGGAAGAAAAGCTGCGCGCCAAGGTCACCGACGTGCTGGACCAGGCTTTCGCCGCCTTCCTGATCGACGATGTCGCGCGGTTCAACGCCGCATGCTGGATGATCCGAGCGCGGGCCATCGTGAATCCGCCGACGTGACGCATAAATGCGACCGCAAGGGCTCTAGACCGCAACGGCTTTGAGCCCCTGATCGTTTTTGCGCGCATGGATGGACGGGAGCTGGTCGCGGCCGTGCAAGCCGCGGCGCGCGGCCACAACCTCACCTGGCAAGCGCTCGTGCCGAGCCTCGAACATGTCGACTTCGCGCACGAGGAGGCAGAGGACCGCGCTTATGCTGAACTGGCGGCGGCCAAACACGCGCTCCGTGACCATATCTGTGAAACCTATGGCATCACGATCCGCGAACTCGCCGGCCTGGCGATGCCGTGAGGGAGCACCTCATTCGTCGTTGCGAGCGGAACGAAGCAATCCAGCACTCCTCTCCCCCCTTTTTGTGGTGTGCCGCCGTTTTGGGAATGTCCCGGGAAGGTTTCTCGGCGACACAGAAGGGGCCCGCCGCCTGGCGGTGGGAAGGTGAGGGTATAGCATCTCCCCACCGTCATCCCTGTGAAGGCAGGGATCCATAGTCCCCGAACCGTCAGGCTCCTGCCGCGCCGATCCAGCATATGGACTCCCGCCTTCGGCTTCGCCGAAATTTATCCTGAGCAACCCCGCAGGCGGCGTCGAAGGGCGGGAATGACGAAGACCAATCACTCCGCCATTCACCCTGCCAGTTCGTCGATGATCGGACATTCGGGTCGGTTCCCGCCCGCGCACCGTCGGGCCAGGTCGAGCAGGGTCTTGCGCATCGCCTCCAGCTTGCGCGCCTTGGCGTGGAGCGCCTCGGCACGCGCAAGCGCGAGTTTCTTCACTTCCGCGCTGGCACGCTCGCCATCGTTCCAGAGCGCCAGCAGCTCGCTTATCTCGTGCGTATCGAATCCCAGATCACGAGCGTTGGCGATGAAGCGCAGACGGTGGACGTCGGCCGGACCATAATCCCGATAATTGCTGTCGCGCCGCGCGGGCGCGGGGATCAGTCCTATCGCCTCATAATGGCGGATCATCCGTTGCGAGACGCCGCTCGCATCCGCCGCTTCGCCGATCTTCATGGCCGCCTCAACCTTGACATCATGTCAAAGACTAGCGGCATCGGCATCATCCGAAAAGCCCCTCCGGCAACTGATCATTCATTGGCTCGTTTGGCCTGCGCAATAAGAAAGGGAGCGCAGGATGAAATTGTCAGGCATCGCTCTTGCCGCGGCTGTCGCGGTCAGCGCCATCGCAGCCGCGCCGGTCTCGGCCCAGGACCGGGTCTCGCAACGCCAGGTCGAGGTCCATCGCACCGTCACCACGACGGCACGTTCCGGCCCTCACTGGCGCCATCATATGGGGCGGCGGAAGATATGCCGCACGCACTGGTATCATCATCGCAAGGTGACGCGCTGCACCTGGCGCCGCTGGGGCTGAACCAGGGCCTGATCGGTTCAAGCTGAATCAGCTTGAACCGATCCAGTCTAAAGCGCGTTCGCCGCGCCTAGCAGCGCCCGGACCGAGGCGGTCGCAACGTCGGTGTCGACCCCGACGCCGAAGACGGTGCGGCCGTCCTCGGTCCTCGCTTCGACATAAGCCGCCGCCTGCACGTTGCCGCCATGGCCGATCGCGTGCTCCGAATAATCGGCGATATCCATCTGCACGCCGAAGCCGTCCTTCAGCGCGGCAAGCACGCTCGAGAGCAAGCCGTTGCCGCGTCCGCTCACCGACGTTTCGATGCCGTTGTGGCGTACCCGCCCGGTGAAGATGCGGTCGCTGCCGGCATGCGTCTCGCTATAGTCGACCAGCTCGAACGCCTGCTCGCCTTCGAGCTTGTAATGCGACTGGAAGCGTCCCCAGATGTCGGCGGCATTGAGTTCGCGACTGGTCTCGTCCGCCATTGCCTGCACCGCACGGCTGAAATCCGCCTGCATCCGCTTGGGCAGCTTGAAGCCTTTGTCCTGCTCCAGAACCCACGCGACGCCGCCCTTGCCCGACTGCGAATTGACGCGGATCACCGCCTCATAATCGCGGCCGAGATCCTTGGGGTCGATCGGCAGATAGGGCACGTCCCAGATCTGGTCGTTGCGCTGTTCCTGCGCGGCGAAGCCCTTCTTGATCGCGTCCTGATGCGAGCCCGAGAAGGCGGTGAACACCAGGTCGCCCGCATAAGGATGACGCGGATGGACCGGGATATTGTTGCAATAGACGACGGTATTGATCACCTCGTCGATGTCCGAGAAATCGAGCCCGGGATTGATTCCCTGCGTGTAGAGGTTGAGCCCCAGGGTCACCAGGTCGACGTTGCCAGTGCGCTCGCCATTGCCGAACAGGCAGCCTTCGACCCGGTCCGCGCCCGCCATCAGCCCCAGCTCCGCCGCGGCGACGCCGGTGCCGCGGTCGTTATGCGGATGGAGCGAGATCACGACGCTGTCGCGCTTGCTGATGTGGCGGCCGAACCATTCGATCTGATCCGCATAGATATTGGGGGTCGCCGCTTCGACCGTCGCGGGCAGGTTGAAGACGATCGGATGGTCGGGCGTCGGACGCAGCACGTCCATCACCGCTTCGCAAACCTCCAGGCTGAAATCGAGCTCGGCGGTGGAGAAGGTCTCCGGACTATATTCGAAATGCCAGTCGGTCCCGGGCCGTTTGGCGGCTTCGTCGCGCAGGATCTTGGCGCCGGTGACCGCGATCTGCTTGATCTCCTCGCGGCTCATGCCGAACACGATCCGCCGCCACGCGGGCGAGACCGCATTGTAGAGGTGGACGGTCGCCTTGGGCGCGCCCTCCAGGCTTTCGAAGCTCTTCTCGATCAGGTCTCGGCGCGACTGCGTCAGCACCTGCACCATCACGTCGTCGGGAATGCGGTCCGAACGGACGAGGCCGGAGATGAAGTCGAACTCGGTCGCGCCCGCACTCGGGAAACCGACCTCGATCTCCTTGAGGCCGACCTTGACGAGCAGGTCGAAGAAGCGCGTCTTCTTCTCCGCATCCATCGGATCGATCAGCGCCTGGTTGCCGTCGCGCAGGTCGGTCGACAGCCAGCGCGGCGGCTGCGTGATGGTGCGGTTCGGCCACTGGCGATCGGGCAGGTCGACCTGCGGGAAGGCGCGATATTTTACAGAAGGATCGGCAAGCATGGTCATCTCAGTCTCGGCACATAAGAACGTCGGGGCGCTGGTTCAGCGCGGCGGCGAATCCCTTAGGCGGTGAGCGGCGGCCTATCGCGGCCGCAAACGATCGACGCGCCTAAGGGCGCGTAAGTCGAAGCGTAAGAAGAAGGCCACGGCCGGACTGCATATCGCGCCTGCCCATAGAGCGATGTGGGGATGGGGTCCAGCCGCTTTGCGGTTGAAAGCTTCTTAACCGCTTTGTGCGATGATCGGCGGCTGGAGAGGAAAAGCCTCAATGCTGCAGATCACCTATATCAGCACCGCACGGCCCGAATTGCCGGCGGATGCGATCGACCAGATTTTGGCGGCGTCGCGCCGCAACAACCATGCCGACGGTATCACCGGCCTCCTGCTCTATGACGGCCATCGCTTCCTGCAGGCGCTGGAAGGCGAGCCGCAGCGCGTGCGGCGCGCGTTCGAGCGAATCGCGGCGGACCCGCGCCACCGCGCTGTCGTGACGCTCGGCTCGTATGAGGTGACCGCGCGCTCGTTCGGCGACTGGTCGATGGCCTCGCAACGTGTCGGCATTGCCAGCGGCGACACGGTCACCGAACTGGTCGACAGCCTGACCGAGGAGGTCGCGGATCTCAATATGCAGGCGCTGTTTCGCAGCTTCGCGCGGCTGCGCCAGGCGGCTTAAGCCAAAGCGGCTACAATCGGGTCGATCAGGCGGGCATCGCCCGCCGCGATCACCCGGCCGTCGCTGTGCATATCGAGGGCTTTGCCGTTCCAGTCGCGCATCGCGCCGCCCGCGCCTTCGACGATCGGCACCAAAGCCGCGAAATCATAGAGCTTGAGTCCATCCTCGATCACCAGGTCGAGATGGCCCGCGGCAAGCAGTCCGTAATTGTAGCAATCCCCACCCCAGAGCGTGGTGGTCGCCAGATGCGCCTGGTCGATTCGCGCGCACGCGCGGGTGCGGATCGGCGCAGTGTTGAGCGTCGAAGCCCGGCCCACGGCCCCCAGCCACCGTTCGCCCGAAATCGGCTGGTCGATCATGCCCAGCACCGGCTTTCCCCGGTCGAGCAGCGCGATCAAAGTGCCGAAGATCGGCCGGCCCGCGACGAAGGATCGCGTACCGTCGATCGGATCCAGCACCCATACACGCTCGGCATCCGGGCGATCGGCCCCATATTCCTCGCCTATCACCCCGTCGTCTGGCCGCTCCCCCGCCAGGATCGCGCGCATCGCGGCCTCGGCGGCGCGATCCGCCTCTGTCACTGGTGACAGATCGGCCTTGGCCTCCATCGCGAACGGCTTGCGGAAGAAAGGGCGTATCGCGGCGCCGGCAGCGTCCGCCAGCCGCCCGGCCAGGTCCAAATCTGCGTCGGTCATTCCAGCTCTTTGCCGGATGTCTCGGGCACCGCCAAGGATACGATCAGCAATGCCATCGCGGTGACCCCGACCGTATACCAGAGGCCCGCCAGCGGATCGCCGGTCTTGGCGACGATGTACTGGTTGATGAAGGGCAGGAAGCCGCCGAAATACCCCGATCCGATATGGTAAGGGATCGAAAGCGAGGTGTAGCGCACCCGCGCCGGGAACAATTCCACCAGCAATGCCGCGACCGGCCCGTAGGTCATGCCTGAAATGAAGGCGATCGCGATGATCGCGAAGGCGACCCTCCAGGCATTATGCAGCGGGGGCGTAACCTTGCCGGTCGGATATCCGGCATCGGCCAGCGCCTTCTCGATCGCCGCATCGTCGGTCGCGGGCAGCACGTTGCTCCCGATCGTGACCGCGGGCGCGCCTGCGGCGATCGCGACCTTCTTGTAGGTGATGCCGCGCTTCGACAGGCTATCGAGCACCCGGCCGCACGCGGTCGCCTGGCCATGTGTCGCGAGCGGGTTGAACGTGCAGTCGCTGCCGCGCACCACCACCGGCGCGCGCGCCATCGCGGCGACCAGATCGGGATTACCGTTCGCCTGCATCATCTTGAACAGGGGAAAAGCGAGTAGCAGCATCAGTACATAGCCCGCGATGATCGGCGGCCGCCGCCCGATCTTGTCGGAAAGCCAGCCGAACAGCACGTACCAGCCGATTGACAGGAAGGCCGAGAAGCCGACGATCAGCCGCGCGGGCGTATCGTCGATCCGCACCGCATTCTGGATGAAATAGAGCGACTGGAAATGCGCGGTGTAGAAGATCACCGTCAGGCCGGCGGTGATGCCGAACAATACGACCAGCAGCTTGCGCCATTTGGGCCAGCTGTCGACGCTCTCCTTGAGCGGATTTTTGGCGATCTTGCCCTCGATCTGCATCGCGCGGAACACCGGGCTTTCGCGCAGCATCATCCGCACCCAGAGCGAGATGGCGAGCAGCACCAGGCTGAACAGGAAGGGGATGCGCCAGCCCCAGCTGGCGAAATTCTCCTTCGCGACGAAATTGTTCGCGGCGACGACCACGCTGATGCTGAGCAGGAAGCCGCCCGCGACGCCGGCGTGGATGAAGCTGGTATAGAAACCGCGCTTCTTGCGCGGCGCATGTTCGGCGACATAGATCGCCGCGCCGCCATATTCGCCGCCGAGCGCCAGCCCCTGCGCGACACGCAGCAGGACGAGCAGCAAAGGCGCGGCGATCCCGATCGTGGCATACGTGGGGAGCAGGCCGACGCCTGCCGTCGCGCCGCCCATCAAGGCGACCGTCACCAGGAAGGTATATTTGCGGCCGAGCTTGTCGCCGAGTACCCCGAACAAGACCGCGCCCACGGGACGCATGCCGAAGCCGACGCCGAAGGTCGCGAGCGTGATCAGCAGCGAGACCGCGCTGTTGCCGGCGGGGAAGAAGTTCTGGCCGATGACGCCCGCGAGCGTGCCGTAGACGAAGAAATCATACCATTCGAACACCGTACCGAGCGTGGATGCGAGGATCACGAGGCGCAGTGGAGATCGTTCCCCCACGTCGACGGCGGCTGGCTTCATCAAATCGATCCCTCTCCCGACGCCGCTGTATCCTTATGATCGGCACCAGGCAAAGGTCGTTACGTCCCCGCCGCGATATGGTTCCTGTTCGGCAGGGAAACGTGAGCCGGAAGGCGGCAGGGATCGCTTGCGGCTGTTTGCCGGCTATGCGTTACGCGCGGCTTCGCGCCGCAACCCCAACAGGACGTTTCCCTCCGTCGTCAGATAGTTATGGCGGTAATCGAAGCGGGGCGTGTCGGCAAAAAGCAGATAATAATATTTCATCTGCTCCGACCACCAATAGCCTGGGCAGTGATCGGCCTGACGCTTGGGATCGGCCGTTACGTCCGCCAGATCGGTGTAGCCATAAGGCGCCTTGTTCCAGCGTTTCATCGCCAGGAAGTGGGTGCGGCCGATTTCGCGCCAGCGGGGATTGCGGTCGAGCAGCCACAGGTTGAAGGCGGCGTCGGCCAGTTCGGGGCGCAGCGCGTTCGTAACCGCGGTTGGGGCGCCGCTTGCATAATCATAAGCTTCGGGCAGCACGCCGAAACGGTCCTGCAGCGCGGCCCAGCTCTCGGTAAGCGCCGCACCCACATGCGCGTCGCCGCCCTGCGCGAGCAATCCGCCATAAAAGCTTGCAAGCTCGTCTTGCTCGGTGCCGACGATCTGGCCGGTTTCGAAATCGACGTCGGCGATCCAGAGGTGATTGTTTCGACGATCCTGCTGGTGCCGCAGGATGGCGGCGGTGCAGACCTGATACATGTGCCGGCATTCGGCATCGCCCAGCAGCTGCCAACTATCCCACAGATATTCGTAATAACTGTCCGCGTAGGACCCGATTGTCGCACGGCGATCGAGCCATTGGCCTGTGCGGGCATCGATCCTGACCGCCAGCAGGTCGATCTTCGACCGCCTGGCGAACAATGCGGTCACCGCGCGCTTGGCCGTCTGCGCATAGCGTGGATCGCCGGTCAGCCTGCTCAGCGTGCCCCATTCTGGGAGGAAGGTTCCGATCTCCGCCGGGTTGGTCTCGGCATCGCGGACCGCGCCTGTCTTCAGATTGATGAAGCGGAAGGGGAGGCCGGTCGGCGTGTCGAAGGCGGGCAGCAGGCGGTCCGCCAGATCCCTGGCCTTGGTGAGCAGCACCGGATCGCCGCACGCATGGTGCGCGGACAGGAGCCCGCCGACCAGCCGGATCGAGGTTTCGAAGACCGAAACCTCGCCATCGACGTTGAAGTCGGCTTCGGCCTTCACCCAATCGATGCCCTCCGCGAAACGGCTGTCGAGGCCCATCACCCACAGCGTATCGAGCGCCTCGATCAGGCTGAGGCCGAGATGGTGCCCCTTGATCGGAAAGGTCGACGTCGTGGCGCTGATGGGCTTGATCTCGTCCTTGCCCCAGGCATGCAGGCGATACAGATCCCACGCCCACGCCATTTCGGCGCGTACGTCCTCAGCCAGGCGCTTCCAGTCGGTCGGTTCCGCGGCGGTCAGCGGCGACAGGCCGACGGCGCACAAGCTCGTCGCGGCCCCCGTCAGAAGGTCGCGCCGGTTCACGCGTCAGACCACTGCGCCGGGATGGTTCTGGCCGTCGAACTTCACGATCCTGGCCTCAAGCCCATGGCCTTCGTCCAGGCAGCGATAATTCACGCTGATATGGCCGGGATGCGAGCGTGGACGGTAGAAGCTCTTGATCCCGCATTGCGTGCAGAAGATGTGCTGCGCCACGCCGGTGCCGAAGCGGTAGGTGGTGGTGTCCCGCCGCCCTTCGGTCAGGCGGAAATCCGTCTCCGGCACGATCAAATGCAGATAACCGGTCATGCTGCAGATCGAGCAGTCGCAATCGTCGACCCGCACCTCGGCCGAGGGCAGGGTCACTTCATACCGAACGAGACCGCAATGGCAGCCGCCCTCGACCGTGATCATGCGAGCTCGACCGCCATCGCCGTCGCTTCGCCGCCGCCGATGCACAAGGCCGCGACGCCGCGCTTGAGCCCGCGCGCCTTCAGCGCGGCGATCAGGGTCGCGACGATGCGTGCGCCCGACGCGCCGATCGGGTGGCCGAGCGCGGTCGCGCCGCCATTCACATTGACCTTGTCGTGCGGGATGCCGAGGTCGCGCATTGCGATCATCGTCACCGCGGCAAAGGCTTCGTTGATCTCGAACAGGTCGACGTCCGCCACCGTCCAGCCGGCCTTGGCCAGCACCTTCTGGATCGCCGGAACCGGGGCGGTGGTGAATTTGGCCGGCTCGTGCGCATGCGCGCCGGTTGCGACGATGCGGGCTTCGATCGCAAGGCCCAGCTCCTTGGCGGTGCTTTCGCGCGCCATCACCAAAGCGGCGGCGCCGTCCGAGATCGACGAGGCATTGGCCGCCGTGATCGCTCCATCCTTGCTGAAGGCTGGCTTGAGCGTGGGGATCTTCTCGGGCTTCGCCTTGCCCGGCTGCTCGTCCTGCGCAACGATCGTCTCGCCAGCGCGGCTCTTGACCGTGACCGGCACCACTTCGTCGGCGAAGCCGCCGCCGGTGATCGCCGCATTGGCGCGGCGCAGGCTCTCGATCGCGAAGGCGTCCATCGCCTCGCGCGTGAATTGGTAGTCGCGCGCGGTTTCCTCCGCGAACACGCCCATCGCCTTGCCCGGCTCATAGGCATCCTCAAGGCCATCGAGCATCATCGAATCCATGATCCGGTCATGGCCGATTCGTGCACCGGCGCGATGCTTGGACAGGAGGTAGGGGGCGTTGGTCATGCTCTCCATGCCGCCCGCGATCACCACGTCGACATTGCCCGCGCGCAAGGCCTCGTCGGCCATGATCGCGGCCTGCATGCCCGATCCGCACATCTTGTTGACCGTGGTCGCCTCGACCGAGCGCGGCAGTCCCGCGCCGAGCGCGGCCTGGCGCGCGGGCGCCTGGCCGAGGCCTGCGGGCAACACGCAGCCCATATAGATACGATCGATCTTCTCAGGCGCGACGCCCGCGCGCTCGACCGCGGCCTTGACCGCGGTGGCGCCGAGTTCGGTCGCGGAAACGCCGGACAGCGCACCCTGGAAGCCACCCATGGGGGTGCGCGCATAAGAACAGATGACGGTGGGATCGGACATGAATCACTCCTTGGCGCGCGATATAGGCGCGCGAGGGGCATTCGTCAGCGGGTGGATATGCCGCCCCCTTCAGCCCAGCGAAAGCCGACCCCATCGTCATGCCAGCGAAAGCCCGCCCCCTCGTCATGCCAGCGAAAGCTGGCATCTTGGGAGGTAACGGACTGACCTGCCCAGCCTCCCGAGGCCCCAGCTTTCGCTGGGGCGACGGTAAGTGGCTGGGTCGACGGAATTGGCTAGGCTAGGCTAGACTGGCCAGGCTCAGGCGGCGTCGCCGCCCGCCTTTTCCTTCTTCTTGGCGAAGACGCGGACGGGTTCCTTGCGGCCCTCGACCACATCCTTGTCGACCACGATTTCGTCGACGCCGTCCATCGAGGGTAGGTCGAACATCGTGTCGAGCAGCATGCCCTCCATGATCGAGCGCAGGCCGCGCGCGCCGGTCTTGCGGGCGATCGCCTTCTTCGCGATCGCGCTCAGCGCCTCGTCGTTGAAGGTGAGCTTCACGCCCTCCATCTCGAACAATTTCTGATATTGCTTGACCAGTGCGTTCTTCGGCTCGGCCAGGATCTTGACCAGAGCAGGCTCGTCGAGATCCTCCAGCGTCGCGATCACGGGCAGGCGGCCGACGAATTCGGGGATCAGGCCGAACTTGAGCAGGTCCTCGGGTTCGCACTGGCGCAGCACCTCGCCGGTCCGGCGCTCGTCGGGCGCGGCGACGAACGCGCCGAAGCCGATCGACTTGCCCTGCAACCGGTCGCCGATGATCTTCTCAAGGCCGCTGAACGCGCCTCCGCAGATGAACAGGATGTTGGTCGTGTCCACTTGCAGGAATTCCTGCTGCGGATGCTTGCGCCCGCCCTGTGGCGGAACGCTCGCGGTCGTGCCTTCCATCAGCTTGAGCAGGGCCTGCTGCACGCCCTCGCCCGACACGTCGCGCGTGATCGAGGGATTGTCCGCCTTGCGGCTGATCTTGTCGATCTCGTCGATATAGACGATGCCGCGCTGCGCCCGTTCGACATTGTAGTCGCTCGCCTGGAGCAGCTTCAGGATGATGTTCTCCACGTCCTCGCCGACATAGCCGGCTTCGGTGAGCGTGGTGGCGTCCGCCATCGTGAAGGGCACGTCGAACGTCTTGGCGAGCGTCTGCGCGAGCAAAGTCTTGCCGCAGCCGGTCGGCCCGACCAGCAGGATATTCGACTTGGCGAGCTCGACCTCGGCGCCCTTGGCACCATGATTGAGCCGCTTGTAATGGTTGTGCACCGCAACCGAGAGCACGCGTTTCGCCTGCTTCTGGCCGATCACATAATCGTCCAGATGCGCGTTGATCTCGGAGGGCGAGGGGGTGCCGCCATCCTTGCGGTTGACGAAGGTCGCCTTCGTCTCCTCGCGGATGATGTCGTTGCACAGCTCCACGCACTCGTCGCAGATGAAGACGGTCGGGCCCGCGATGAGCTTGCGCACCTCATGCTGCGATTTCCCGCAGAACGAGCAGTAGAGGGTGCTCTTCGAATCGCCGCCGCTCAGCTTAGTCATAATTTCCTTCACTCTCGGTCCGCCCGAGTCGGTAGGCATCCTACCGCGCTCCCTGCGAGCGGCAAGTCTTACTACGCCCGGGGTTGATGGCAGGTTAGCGGCCCGCCCGCCCGGATACCACAAAGCCTATATGTGGTGGCGGAAAGACGAAACAAGCGTCATCCCGTTCCCGCCGGTGCCGTGCGGCGCCGCGTAGCCCTGCCGAACAGCGCTTGCCTTGCCAGTCGCCGGGGCCAGCGTTAGGGCTATGGTTTATGCTGCAAAGCAGCGTCGTATGCGTAAAGAGGTGTCATGGAAGGTCAGGGTCGGGCCAAGGCCGGAGGAGAGCGCTTCCTCGCACTGGACAGCATGCGCGGGCTTCTCGCCTCGACGATCGTCTTCTTTCATCTGCCTACCGACGGCTGGATATGGACGTTCAAATATGTCCAGAACGGCTTTCTCGCGGTCACTTTCTTTTTTGTGCTCAGCGGGTTCGTGATCGGCACCACCTATGGCGACCGGCTTGCCCAAGGGTTTCCGCTCGGCCGGTTCCTCGGGTTGCGCCTGGGCCGGATCTACCCGCTGCACCTGTTCATGATCCTGCTGATGATCGCCTATCAGGCGATGCGGATGTGGCTCGATATTGGGGCCGCGCGCGACATCCCGCCCTTTTCGGATCGATTCGCGCCGTGGCTGCTGCCCTATAATTTCCTGCTGCTCCAGAAATTCGCGGGCATGCTGAGCTGGAACGATCCGAGCTGGAGCATCGGGGTCGAATGGTGGACCTATGTCGTCTTCGCGCTGCTGGCGGCCTTCATCGTGATGCGGCGCGGCCTGGCGGCCACCGCGATCCTGATGATCCTGCCCTGGCTCGGCTTTCGTCTGAGCGGCGTTTATGCGGGGCACGGTTGGGACGAAACCTTCGCCTGCATGATGAATTTCGGCCTGGGGTTGATCGTCTGTGACATGCGTCGCTGGCCGCTTTGGCGCCTCACCGACAGGCTTGGCCGAATCAGCGGGACGCTGCTCGAGCTGCTGGGCCTCGTGATCGGGTTCTGGATGATCAACCATTTCGGCGGCAAACTTTCGCTGCTGATCGCCCCGACCTTCGCCTTCATGATCGCGATATTCTGCCTCGAACGGGGCTTGATCAGCCGCATGCTCGTGACCGCGCCAATGCTGCTGATCGGCGAATTGTCCTACTCGATCTATATGATCCACCATTTCATCCTCGATCGGATGGTGGATGTCGTCTGGTTCTACAGCGCTGCCTGGCACCTGCCGATCCACGCTACCGCGACCGGCCGCACCATCGTCGCGGGAAACTGGATCGCCTGCGATCTGTTCAGCCTGCTGACGCTGGTGGTCGTCATCGGACTGTCGATTCTGAGCTTCCACTATGTCGAGAAGCCGGCGCGCTTGTGGTCGCGCAGGGTGCTCAATCCCAATCACAGCGAAAAGGTGACGCCGCGCGATCCGACGGCGGCTTTCTAAGCGGATAAGGCAAGAAAAAGCCCGCGCCGTTGGGCGCGGGCCGTTCTTCAGTCCACCGACGTGCGGGATTCAGGCCGCCTGGGCTTCCTCGCTCGGGGCGGGGCGCTTGTCGAACACCTCGTCGATGATGCCGAAGGCCTTGGCCTCGTCGGCCTCGAGGAACTTGTCGCGGTCCATCGCGTGCTCGATCTCCTCGATCGATTTGCCCGTATATTTGGCATAGAGCATGTTCAGCGCATGGCGCATCCGCAGGATCTCGCGCGCCTGGATCTCGATGTCCGCCGCCATGCCCTGCGCGCCGCCCGAAGGCTGGTGCACCATGATGCGGCTGTTGGTGAGCGCCACGCGCATACCGGGTTCGCCCGCCGCGAGCAGGAAGCTGCCCATCGACGCCGCCTGGCCGATGCAGACCGTGCCGACGCGCGGACGGATATATTGCATCGTGTCGTGGATCGCGAGGCCGGCTGTGACCACGCCGCCCGGCGAGTTGATATACATGTAGATGTCCTTCTTCGGGTTCTCGGACTCGAGGAAGAGCAGCTGCGCGGTGATCAGGCTGGCCATATGGTCTTCGACCTGACCGGTGACGAACACGATCCGCTCGCGCAGCAGACGGCTGTAAATGTCGAAGCTGCGCTCGCCGCGGTTCGATTGCTCGATAACAATCGGCACGAGCCCGGCGGTGATGTCGGCGTGGTCGGTCATTGAAATGCAGGTCCTCTGGCTTTGTCGCGCCCAACATCGGCGTTCGGGGCAGCGGGTTCAAGAGGAACATGTGCCGCTTCTACGCTTGGTGGAACAGGATCGCGCGCACGCGGGGCATAGCCGAGCCCCAGCCAGGGGGTAATATCAAGACTGACTGCCACCCGGTAGATGACGAATGGGATCAGCAGACCACCCGCGGTGACGAGCATTATGGCGATGGCGGGCTGACTCACACCGAGCCGCTCGAGACCGACGCGTATCGCAGCACCGCAAATGACGTGCAGTACGAAGATTGCGAGCGACGCCGTGCCGAGCGCGGACAGCAATGCAATCCTGGAATCAAGCAGACGCGCGAGACCGAGCGCCGCGACGATTCCCGCACCCGCCAACGCATATTGCGCCAGCGCGGCAGGAACGCCGTTGAGCAAGGGCATCAACGCGAACAAGCCGGCGAAGGCGACCGCGCCACCCACGAGCCACGCAATCGCCCTACGCCACGTCGGTAGCGCCGCTTCCAGCCCCGACCTGCCGAGCACCACCCCCACCGCAAAGAAAGGGAGATACCAGGCGGCGCGTGGGAGCAACGGACCATTGCCGTACAGAAGGAAGATCGCGACCCCTATCGGGATTGTCAGCAGGAATAGAGTTCGTGGCAACAACAGCAGGAGCTGCAGCATCGCCAGCACATAGAGGAACCAGAATTGTCCGATCGGATCGGTGCCGATCCGCGCCAGGTCGGCCAGTGCATGATGTTCGTTGGCGAGGTGGCCCGCGCCCATCGTCAACAGGATCTGGATCACCGACCACAGGACATAGGGATAGACGATCGTGACGAGCCGCCGGCGGATGAATTCGCCCCGTGATCGTACCCGCGCGCCTGCAAACAGACCGGAGAGCAGAAAGAAGAAGGGCATGTGAAAGGCGTAGATCGCGCGATCCTGAAGCGCGATCGCAGGAGTCCAGCCGATCAGGCCCGAATGAAATTGGCCGCGCAGCACGTGCCCGTACACGACGAGAACGATGCCCAAACCCCGCGCCGTGTCGATCCACACGGCACGCGACGGAGCTTGCAGGGCCCGCAACTTATCACGCATGCTCACGGCAAACGACCATACTGCAAGTGCGTTCCAAGGCAATCGTACGGAATCGCGACGAGAGGCGGCAAAAGCGTGCCTCGCCACATTGCGTCGCAGCAAAGCCGCTTGGTTTTGCTCAGATCCCCGGCAGCGCCAGATAAGCCAGCCGCCGCATCTCGCGCCGCCCGCGCACCACCGTGTCCAGGATCAGCCCCGCGAAGAAACAGAGGCAGGCGACGATCGCCAGGCCGGTGACGAGGATCGCAGTCGGCTGGCGCGGCACCAGTCCGGTCTGGGCATAGGTTACGATCAGCGGCGCGGCGAGCGCGATCGCGATCAGCGCCAAAATCGCGCCGAGCGAGCCGAAATAGAGGACCGGCCGCTCGATCCGGAACAGGGTCAGGATCGTGCGTAATATGCGCCAGCCGTCGCGATAGGTCGAAAGCTTGGAGGTCGAGCCTTCCGGACGCGCGCCATATTGCGTCACTACCTCGGCCACCGGCATCCGCAGCTCGAGCGCGTGAACGCTGATCTCGGTCTCGATCTCGAACCCCGCCGACAGGATCGGGAAGCTCTTCACGAAACGCCGCGAAAAAACGCGATAGCCCGACAATATGTCGCTGAAGGTGCGGCCGAACAGGCGCGCGAGGATGCCGGTCAGCATGCGGTTGCCGAAGCGATGGCCACGGCGATAGGCGGCGTCGACCTCGCTCGCGCGCGCGCCGACGACCATGTCGAGATGCTCGTCGATCAGGCGCTGGATCATCGCGGGCGCGGCGGCGGAGTCATAGGTCGCGTCCCCGTCGGCCATCAGGTAGATGTCGGCCTCGATGTCGGCGAACATGCGCCGCACGACATGGCCCTTGCCTTGCATCGGCTCGCGGCGAACGATCGCGCCCGCTTGCGCAGCGATCTCGATCGTGCGGTCGGCGCTGTTATTGTCGAAGACATAGATGTCCGCATCGGGCAGTGCCGCGCGGAAGCCGGCAACGGTCAGCCCGATCGCCGCTTCCTCATTGTAGCAGGGGAGGATGACGGCGATCCGTGGGTTCATGGGCCTGCTCTAACACCCTCTTTCCCCTTGCGGGAGAGGGTTAGGGAGAGGGGCTTGAGCGCGTAGCCTCGATGGCCACGAGCTCAAATAGAAAAAGGGCACGGACTGGCGTCCGTGCCCCTTTTCCCCAGCCGTCTCCCGCAAGCCTGTCCCCTTCGACGCCGCAGGCGGCGTCGAAGGGGGGAGAAGGCTAATTGATTGGCCGTTACTTCGTCTTCTTGGGCGCAGCCTTCTTGGCCGGAGCCTTCTCGGCGGCGGGCTCAGCCTTCGCCTTGGCGGGCGCTTTCTCGGCCTTTTCCGCAGCGGCGGGAGCCGCCTTCTTCGCGGCCGGCTTCTTCGCTGGGGCGTCTTCGGTCACCTCAGCCTTGGGCGCAGCCTTCTTGGCGGCGGCTTTCTTCGGCTTGTGATCATGGTCGTGATCGTGGTGGTCGTGGCCACAATCCGGGCCATGCACGTGGCCGCCGATCGCATCATCCTCGGATTCGATCGCGGCTTCCAGCTCCTCACGGGTCGCGGGTCGTTCGCTGATCTCCGCCTTGTCGAACAGGAAGTCGACGACCTTGTCCTCGTAGAGCGGCGCACGGATCTGCGCGGCGGCGACGGGATCGCTCATGACATATTCCATGAAGCGCTCGCGATCCTTGGGCGCATATTGCTGTGCGGCCTGCGCGGCGAGCATCCGCATTTCCTGCGCGCTCACCTCGACATTGTGCTGGCGGCCGATTTCGGAGAGCAGGAGGCCCAGGCGCACGCGGCGCTCGGCGATCGAACGATAATCGTCCTTGTCCTTCTCCATTTCGGCCAAAGCTGCCTGAGGATCTTCCTCGTGGCTCGCCTCATGCTCCAGCTGGCGCCAGATCTGGTCGAACTCGGCCTCGACCATCGACGGCGGGACCGGGAAATCATGGCCATGCGCGAGCTGGTCGAGCAGCTTGCGCTTCATATAGGTGCGGGTAAGGCCGTTCAGTTCCTGCTCGACCTGACCCTTGAACAATTCCTTGAGCTTGTCGAAGCTTTCGAGGCCCAGGCCCTTGGCGAAATCATCGTCCAGCTTGGCTTCGCTCGGAACCTTGATCTCCTTGACGGTGATGTCGAAGGTTGCGGGCTTGCCGGCCAGGCTCTTCTCGCCATAATCCTTGGGAAAGGTGACGTGGAGCGTCTTGCTCTCGCCAACCTTCACGCCTTCCAGCTGGTCTTCGAAGCCCGGAATCAGTCGGCCCGCGCCGAGCTCGACCGCCATATCCTCGCCGGTGCCGCCCGGGAAGGCGACGCCATCCTCGGTCTTGCCGACGAAATCGATGACGACCTGGTCGCCCTCGACCGCGGGATGGCCCTTCTTGGCCGGCGCGAAACTCTTCTGCTGCGCGGCGAAACGCGCGATCTGCTCGCCGACTTCGGCCTCGGTCGCCTCGACCGTCAGACGCTCAAGCTTGAGGCCTTCGATCGACGGGGCCGGAACCTCGGGCAGGACTTCGAGGTCGACCTTGACCTCGACATCCTTGCCTGCGGCATAATCGTCGTCGAGCGCGACCTGCGGCTGCATTGCGGGGCGCAGGCCCTCCTTGGCGATCAGCGACTGCACACCTTCCTGGACGGCGGTGTTGAGCGCTTCCTGTTCGAGCGCGGGACCATGCATCTTCTTGATCAGGTTCGGCGGAACCTTGCCGGGACGGAAGCCGGGCATCTTGATGGTCGGTGCGGCGCGCTTCACTTCGGCATCGATCTTGGCCGCGATATCCTTCGCGGCGATGGTCAGCTTGTAGGAGCGGCGGAGGCCCTCGTTCAACGTCTCGACAGTCTGCATGGTCGCTTACTCAAAGCCTTCGAAAAATGGATGCGGTGGGTACGTACGGGCTGGTGCGGGCGAAGGGACTCGAACCCCCACATCTTGCGATACTGGAACCTAAATCCAGCGCGTCTACCAGTTCCGCCACGCCCGCGGCACGCTCGTCGGAAGCGGGGCGCTTATAGCAGCGGGGCGCGAAGGGCAAGGAGAAGAGGGAGCCTGCCGCGACGCCATTCGTTGGTTCCGTCCGACGAGGAGAGAAAGCATGGCGAACCGGCCAGACGCGCATCCCGATTCCGATTCTTCCAATCCCGACGATTCGCGCGAACGGGCGACACCCGATCAGGACAAGACGCGCAAGCACGTCCAGGACGCGCCCGGCGATTTCGCGGGCACGGCGGGCACGGGCGGCGAGAACAAGGTGCAGGACCAGGGCTTCGAACGCTGAGAAGCCGGTCCAGAATCAGCCTGATCGACTGGGCCAAAAAGAACGAGGTCCAAAGCGGTCGACCGATGGACTAGATCGGGATGGCCGCCAATTTTGCATGGGAGCGTGACATGACGACTATGCTCGGCGACGCGAAGGCGATGGCGGCAAAAAGCGCCTGGCCCTTCCCCAATGAAAGCGCCGAATATCGCGCCGCGCGAACGGCGTTGCTGGCCGAGGAGATCGAGCTTCGCCGCCATATCGAGCGCGTGTCCGAAATGCGCCGCGCGCTTCCGCCGGGCGGCGCGGTGACGGGCGCGTATCGCTTCGACAGCGCGCACGGGCCGGTCACGCTCGCCGACATGTTCGGGGATAAGCAAACCTTGCTCACCTACAGCTGGATGTTCGGGCCGGAGCGCGAACGGCCCTGCCCGATGTGCACCAATTTCCTCGGCGCGCTGAACGGCGTGGCGGCGGACCTGGAGCAGAATGTCGCGATTGCCGTGTTCGCGCGTTCGCCGGTCTCGCGCATGGCCGATTTCGCGCGCGAGCGCGGCTGGCGACATCTTGCGTTCTACAGCGATCCGACTGGCGATTACAGCCGCGACTATCATGCCCGGATCGGCGAGGACGATATTCCCGCGCTCAACGTGTTCAGTCGCAAGGACGGCACGATCCGGCTCTTCTACGGCGGCGAAATGGGGCCGGCCGCGGCCGATCCCGGCCAGGATCCGCGCGGCGCGCCCGACGTCTCGCCGCTCTGGACCTTGCTCGACATGACGCCGGAGGGCCGCAAGCCCGATTGGTATCCGAAGCTCGAATATTGAGCCTGACGCAAAGGGGGAGGATCATATGGACAAAGTACGCCACGTGGCGACGATCGTTGTCGGTCTGTTGCTGATCTATCTGGGCATTCTCAACATCGCCTGGCGCGACAGCCTGCTCAGCTGGCAGCCGACGCCGGACGGTGCCTCCTGGAAAATCCCCTTCGCCTACCTGTCGGCCCTGATCCTGATCGTGAGCGGGATCGGCATCCTGCTGCCGCAATGGCGCACGCGGGGCGCGATGCTGGGCGCGGCCTGGGTCGGGCTGTGGGCGTTGCTGCTGCATCTGCCGCGCGTCGCGATCGCGCATGATACCGCCGCCTTGCTCGGGCTGGGCGAGGCTTCGGCCAATGCCTTGGGCATTGCCACGCTCACCGGGCGGTTCGACACGAACCAGCGCGCGCGGCTGTTGCGCCTGGCGTTCGGCCTGTGCCTCGTGATCTTCGGCGTTTCACACTTCGTCTATGCCGGCTTCACCGCGCAGATGGTGCCGGCATGGCTGCCGCAGCGGCTGGGATTGGCCTATCTCACAGGCGCGATCCATGCGCTCACCGGCGCCTGCCTGCTCGCCGGCATCAGGGTGCGGCTGGCGGCAACGATCGAGGCTTTGATGATGTCGTCCTTCGTGCTGCTGGTCCACATCCCCGGCGTCGCAGCCGCGCCGCACGACCGGATGCAGCTGACCATGCTCGGCATGGCGGGCCTGCTAACCACCGCCGCCTGGCTGGTGGCGAGCTGGCGGAGCCTGCACTCGGAGGTCGTCTGATCCTTCGCTTGTCGCTTATCCGGGCCGGGGCTAGGCTGGCACCTTAACCGGATAAGGGCGTTGGCGTGCGTCGATTGCTGCTGATCCTTGTTGGCGCGATGGCTTTGGTGCTGGTCGCGGCCATCCCGATCGCACGGCGGCACATGCACGTGGAGGCTGGAATGACGAACAGGCATGGTTTCCGCGCGACGCTTGCGGCATTCGGGGCGATCCTGGGCGGACACTCCGCCGTCGCGGCGCCGGTCCCGCCGACCAGCTTTGGCGTGAGCCTGACCGCGCCGGCTTACTATCGCAAGACGCGCATGCTCGCGAACATGGCCGCGGCCGCATGGTGGGGCGCGTCGGACCGGCATCAGCTGACGTCCGACGAGGTCGACGAGAACGGCAACGTCAAGAAGATCGCGCCGGGCGTGACCCTGACGCGTATATTGACCCCGCCCAATGTCGGTACGCGCAACCCGACGGTGCGCTGCACCTGGAAAGGCAAAGGCGACCTCAAGCCCGCCACCAGGCGGGCCACCAACATACGCTTCGACCAGGGCGGCTTCACCTTCGCGATGAACACCGATGCGCCAAACGGCGAAGCCGTCAGCGTGGAGCTCAAGCTGAGCTCGGTCGATCCGTCCGATCCGCTCCGCGACATCGATTGCCGCGAGACGACCATGCCGGCAAGCGCGCGCTTCGACCCGCAATTCGTGGAGTCGCTCAAGGGCTTCAAGGTGATCCGCTTCATGGATTGGCAGGACACCAATCTTAACGCGCCGGTGACCTGGGCGACGCGCCATCTCCCCAGCGGCATTGACAACATCAAGGGCGATGGCGTCGCGGTCGAGGACCTGATCGCCCTGACGAAGGAAACCGGCGCGGAGCCCTGGTTCAACATGCCATGGAATGCGGACGACGATTATTACGAGCATTTCGCGCGGATGGTGCACGACAATCTGCCCGCCGACCGGACCGTCTATGTCGAGCTGGGAAACGAGCTTTGGAATCACGCCTTCAAGGCGGCCGGCCAGGCACAGCAGGAAGGCCAGGCGGCCAGCCTCTCCTCGAACGCCAATGCGGCCGGGCTGATGCGCTACGCGCAGAGGCTCGGGCATGTTCTGGACATCTGGAAAAAGGTCTATGCTGATCGGCCGGGCAAGCTGGTTCGCGTCGCCAGCTGCCAGAATGGCGATTGGTGCGTCAAAACGGTGCTCGGCTTTGGCGACACTGCCCGCCATGTCGATGCGGTGGCGACCGCGCCCTATTTCGGTGCGAAGCTCAATAATACCGTCTTCGCCAGTCCCGACGATCTGTTCGCGGCGCTCGATCCCGAAATCGAGCGCACGTTAACCAACGCGCTGGCGGCCAAGGCGGTCGCGACGCAATATGGAAAGCGCTACATCACCTATGAGGCGGGCCAGCATCTGATCTTCAAGGATCTCGACTTCGAGGCCAAGATCGAGCGCGACCCGCGCATGTATGACGCCTACAGCAAATATATCGATTTTTGGCGCACCCGGATCGGCGACCTGATGACATTCTATGCTTCGGTCGGATCGATCAGCAGATTTGGGGCCTGGGGCCTGGTCGAATATGTCGGCCAGCCGATTAGCGAAACGCCGAAGATGCGCGCGGTGCGCGACGCGATGAACCGTAAAAGCGCTCATTGATCCGATGGCGTCAGCTATGCGATTGCGCGGAACCGCGTACAGGCGGAACGTAATGCTGCCGTCCGGGGCCAGGCCGCGGTCGTGCGCTTCTTGAAGGCGGGTAGATGTATCTTTCGCTGATCCTGATGACGGTGAAGGCCGTGCTGGTGCTGACGGCCGCGGTCTGCGGCTTCTCGGCGCTCGTGCGGAAGGAGGACGCTGCCTGGGTCAGGAAAGCGCCCTTATGGCTATTCCTCTCGATGTACCTGATCGGCACGTTTGGCCACACCTACTGGGTAGCCTATGCTGCCCTGCTGCTGGCTTTACCGATCGCGGCGAAGAACCGGGCCGACGCGGCGGCGCTTTACTGCATCCTGGTGGTTTCGATGCCGCTGCTGTCGCAGCAACTCATATTCGGCAGCTTCTATCTCATCGCGGGCAGCAAATATCTGTTCTGTGCGCTCGGGCTCGGGATCGCCTATCTAATGAACCGCGGCCGCGACACAGTGCTGCATCGCGCACGATTCGCGTTCCCGGCCTTGCTGTTGGTGGTGCTGGAGTTGTCGCAGGCGCGCGATCCGAGCGTTACCGCCACCATTCGGCAATGCTTGCCTCCCCTGCTCACGATTCTCCTGCCCTATTTCGTCCTGAGCCGCTCGCTCAACAATGCTGAGGACGTGCGCCGATTTCTCCTCGCCTTCGCGCTATCAGGGTTCGCGATGGCGGCGGTCGCTACCGTCGAGGCGCGACTGCACTGGCTGATCTACAAGAACCTCGAAGGTCTCCTGAACATCCACACGTCGATCAACGGCTATTCGAAGATGCGTGCCGGCATGCTTCGCGCGCCGGCCTCTTTCCCGGAATCGACCACGCTCGCCACGTTCCTCGTCCTTGCCTTCATGGCCGTGGTCGCGCTGCGAGACAGCTTCGCGTCGCGGATCAAATGGTATGTCGCCCTGTTCGTGCTGCTGCTCGGGCTTGTTTCCGCCAATTCGCGCGGCGCGTTCATATCGCTCGGGGTCGGCCTGGTCGCGTGGGACCTTTATTGCCGCCGCTATGGCTCGCTCGCGGTCAAGCTGGTGGGGGCCGGCGGCGCCTATCTGTTCGCTTTGTTGGCGGCGCAATTTTCACCCTATATGGCGGCGCTGGTCGGCCATGATGCGGGCACAGCCGATACCTCCGACTATCGCATGCAATTGCTCAGGCGCGGCATGGAAGAGATTCACAAGCACCCTTATCTGGGCCAGAATCTGAAGACCGCGCTCGATAATCTGCAGGACCTCAAGCAGGGCGAAGGAATCGTCGATCTGGTCAACGGCTATATCGGCTACGGTCTCACGCTCGGTTATGCGGGCATCATCGGGCTGTTTCTGGTGTTCGTCAGCCTCTGCCTCGCGATGCTGGTGATCCGGGGCAAGGTGCGCCGTAATCCGCAATTGCTCGAGCCTGCCGCCTGCGTGTTCGCCATCGCGTCGTTAAGCCTCCTGAACAGCTTCTTCACGGGATTCGGAGGCGTCATCTCGACCAGCTTCTATCAGATCTGCGCGCTCGGCGCCGCGCTATGGGCGATGCGTGGGCAGGTGCCCGCGGCACAGGGCGCGTCCGGCGGGGCGTCGCCGACGCCCTTGTCGGGCCTCGCGGCAATGATCGCGGCGGACCGCGATCGAGCCAGAGCAGGCGCGACCGCGCAGGCCTGAGCGTTTGGACGCCGGGATGCCGTTTAGTGTCCGGTTCAGCGAAGCCGAACCGGAGCGGCACCGGCCCGCACCCCCACCCGGCCTCCCATAGAATATCCTGTTGGGAGGCCGCCGGGGTCCCCACGAAGTATTACTTCGTGGGGTGCCGTGCGTGGGGGCGCGGGCCGGTGCCGCATCAGCGAAGCTGAATCAAACTCTAGCCGTCGAGCGCTTTCTTCAGCAGTTCGTTGACCACCGCGGGATTGGCCTTGCCGGCCATCGCCTTCATCGTCTGGCCGACGAAGAAGCCGAAGAGCTTGTCCTTGCCGCTGCGATATTCGGCGACCTTGTCGGCATTGGCCTCCATCACCTTGGCGATTTCCGCCTCGATTGCGCCGGTGTCGCTGGTCTGCTTGAGCCCGCGCTCCTCGACGATCTTCGACGGATCGTCGCCGGTTTCGAGCATGATTTCGAACACCTGCTTGGACAAAGTGCCGGACAAGGTGCCGTCCGCGACCAGGCTCAATAGCTCGGCCGCCTGTCTGGCGGAGACCGGGCTTTCGCCGATATCCTTGCCGAGCCGGTTGAGCGCACCGAACAGCTCCGACGTCAGCCAATTGGCGGCCGGAACCGGCTTGGCGCCGTGCGCGAGCACCTCTTCGAACCAGCGCGCAATCTCCACCTCGGCGGTGATCACGCCGGCATTGTAGGCGGAGATGCCAAGCTCGCTTTCGTAGCGATGGCGCTTGGCGTCGGGCAATTCAGGCAGGCTCGCCGCGCAATCCGCGAGGAAGGCGTCGTCCAGCTCCAGCGGCAGCAGGTCCGGATCGGGGAAATAGCGATAATCGTGCGCGTCTTCCTTGGACCGCATCGACCGCGTTTCGTTGCGGTCGGGATCGTAGAGGCGCGTTTCCTGGACGATCGTGCCGCCGGCCTCGATCACGTCGACCTGGCGGCGCGCCTCGCCCTCGATCGCGGCCATGACGAAGCGGACCGAATTGACGTTCTTGGTCTCGGTGCGCGTGCCGAATTCGGCGCCGGCCTTGCGGACCGACACGTTGACGTCGGCGCGCATCGATCCCTGGTCCATATTGCCGTCGCACGAGCCGACGTAACGCAGGATCGCGCGCAGCTTGCGCAGATAGGCGCCGGCTTCCTGTGGCGAGCGCATGTCCGGCGACATAGGACCGTGTCGGATGCTGGTCATGCATCAGCTTGCCCGCATCCTGTTCGACATGGATGCGCTCGATTCCGATCGTCTTGACGACCGCTTCGGGGTCCTTCTCGTCAAGACTGATCTCGATCGCGCCCTCGCCGACCAGCGGGTGGTAGAGCTGACTGATCTGGTAGCCCTGCGGCAGGTCGGCATAGAAATAATTCTTGCGGTCGAATCGGCTCCAGCGATTGATCTGGGCGCCGATCGCCATGCCGGTGCGCACCGCCTGCCGAATGCATTCCCGGTTGGGAACGGGCAGCATTCCGGGCATGGCGGCGTCGACCAGGCTGACCTGGCTGTTGGGTTCGGCGCCGAACGCGGTCGCCGCGCCCGAGAAGAGCTTGGCGTTCGACGTGACCTGGGCATGGACCTCCAGCCCGATCACGACTTCCCACGGGCCGGTCGCGCCCTCGATCAGATATGCAGCTTCAGTCATGCGGATTCCGGTCGATCAGCCGCGCGCTCTTGTCAATCCGCCTGTTGCCGGGGTTTGACCTGGCGGGCCGGGATGCCGACCATCGTCGCGCCTGCGGGCACGTCGCTCAGCACGACCGCATTGGCGCCGATCCGGGCATGGTCGCCAACATGAATCGGGCCCAAAATCTTCGCGCCGGCGCCGATATCGACATGGCCGCCGATCGTGGGAACGCCGCCCGCGTCGCCGATCGTGACCTGCTGAAACAACAGGCAATTGGGGCCGATGCGCGCGCTCGGATGGATCACGATGCCATTGGGGTGCGGGATCAGCAGGCCGCCGCCAATCTCGCTGTTGATCGGTATGTCGGCGCCCGAGACGGCAGACCAGAAACGATGGCGGAGTACCGCGAACTTACGCCTGAGCCCCTGATATTTCCGGTAATCGCGGATGCAGGCGAGCAGCTTCTTGCCCGGCTGCCACTCCCCTGGCCGCTTCCGTTCGCGCGACCAATCGGGCACGCTCGCCGAAATTCCACCTTGCTCGATCATGTCGGAATCGGTCGAACAGGCGCGCCCCATTGTCAATCCGGCGCGGTGCGGGCAAGTGGGCAGCCACCGCGTTTCGCGCGCCGAAGGAGCTGCGTTCAGTGATTTGCGTCGCGGTTGTCATCGTAAACTACAAGACGCCCGAACTGGTGAAGGTCTGCCTGGACTCGCTGGTGCGGGAGCGGAGCGCCGGCATGCGGCTCAAAGTCTATGTGGGCGATGCGGATTCGCAGGATGGATCGGTCGAGATCGTCAATCGCCATATCGCGGAGGAGGGGCTGGATTTCTGCAGCTGCTTCAGCATCGGCACGAATGGCGGCTTCGCCTACGGCAATAATTATATCGTCCAGCATAAGGTGATGGACGATGCCGAGGTGGATTATGTCCATTTCCTCAATCCCGACACATATGTGCATCCAGGCGCGATCGCCGCGCTGGTGGACGTGTTGAGGACGCATCCCAAAGCCGGCGTGGCCGGGAGCCGGCTCGAAAATCCCGACGGCAGCTTGCGCGCTTACGGTTTCCGTTTCCCCGCGCCGTGGCGCGAATTTTTCCGGGGCGCGCGTCTTTCCGTCCTCGATCGGCTCGTTCCTAGCGCGGCGGTGAAAATCCCGGACCTCAGGCACACGCGCCCGGTCGATTGGGTGACGGGCGCGAGCTTCATGATGCCCCGCGGCGTGATCGATCGGGTCGGGCTGATGGACCCTGAATATTTCCTCTATTTCGAGGAGACCGACCTCATGTCGCGCATGCGCCGCGCGGGCTACGAGGTGTGGCACGCTTCGGATAGCCGCGTGGTGCATCTTCAGGGGGCCGCCACCGGCGTCAAATCGGACGAACCGGTCAAGCGCGTGCCGGCCTATTGGTACGAATCGCGCTTCAAATTCTTCCGCGACCGCTATGGTCCGGCGCGCGCGATCCTCGCCAATCTGCTGTTCCTTGCCGGCGACCTGCTTTACCGCGCGCATCGCTCGGTCAGGCGGCAGCCGATCGAGGATCCTCCCTTTCTTTGGCGCGACATGTTCGTCCATGGTTTCTCGCTGCCCAGACGGAGGGTGTGAATTTTTGCTGCATTTGCTTGCTGAGCGCGCGCGAAATGTTGGCGGCCTAGGGAACATTGACTGAAATTGGGGCTTGTGCGACGCGACAAAAACCGCGCCCGGCGGAAGAGTGGATGGCGCCTGACGGCGCAAGCGTAACGTAGGGGTTCGACATGGCGCTGCAGGATTTCGCCGATTTCATTCCGCATATCGCGATCGAGGACGGACGCGCTCTGGGCGCGGGTCTTTGGGAGCGTGAAGCGCGCGAGGCGTTGTCGACGCATGGCGCGGTGCTGCTGCGTGGCCCCATTTTTCGCGAGGACGGGGTTGAGGTCGCGCTCGAGGTGATCGACGATGAATTGCTCGACGACGCCTTCTGGTCGACGCCGCGCAGCAAGGTCGGCGGCAAGACGCTTACCGCCACCGAATATCCCAGCCCGCGCACGATCCAGCCGCATTCGGAAATGGCGTATATGGCGACGTGGCCGCGCTACGTTGCCTTCCACTCGCTGGTGGTAGCGGAAGAGGGCGGCGAAACCACGATCTGCAGCGTCGACAAGGTAACCGAAGCGCTCGGCGATCGCATCCTGCCCTTCGCGGAGAAGGGCGTGCTGTACCGCCGCACCTTTCAGCAGGGCGTCGACATCCCTTGGCAGAAGGCCTTTCAGACCGATGATCGGGCCGATGTCATGGAGGTGGCGCAACGCAACGGCATGAGCATCGAATGGCTCGACGGCGACGCGCTCGTCACGACCCATCATGCGCAGGGCGCGGTCAAGGGGGAGGATGGGCGTCCGCTGTATTTCAGCCAGGCGCACCTCTTCCACGAAAGCGCGATCGATCCGGATGCGCGCGACAAGATCATCGAGCTGTTCGGTCGCGATCGGCTGCCGCGCCAGGCTTTCTACGGCGACGGCTCGCCTATCGCCGACGCGGACGTGCAGGCCGTGCGGGACGCGTTCGATGTCGCGCTCACCGGCATGAAGTGGCAGGCGGGTGATGTGCTGATCCTCGACAATATGCGCTATGCGCACGGCCGTCTGCCTTTCAAGGGTGCGCGCCGGCTGCACGTATCGATGGCCCGCGCACAGGGCGTGCCTGAGCGCACTCCGCTCGGCTGATCACGCCTCCACCCCAACCGACTCATCCAAGGACGATCGATGCCCGGCCCTAAGTTAGACCTTGTCGGGATCGAGAAGATCAGCTCGGTCGAATATCTGAACGCCGTAATGGCCTGCTATCGCGAAGGCCGGGTTGCCGTACCGGTCGAGGCGGGCGCACCGGCGCCGGCCGGATACGATTTCGTCGAGCGGATTTCGCCCAATCCGGGCGGCGGCTGGTTCACGTTGCGGCAGGCGCCGATTCATGAGGACCGATCGGCGCAGATCGGTTTCTCGTCGGGCACGACCGGAGAGCCCAAGGCGATCCTGCTTTCGCACCGCGCGCTCGCCGACGTCACCGACCGCCTCGTCCAGGTGATGGGGATCGACGGCGAGGTCAGCGAATATCTGGGCGTGCCGACCACATATTCGTTCGGATTGGCGCGTGCGCGCGTGACCGCAGCCGCGGGCGGCAGGTTGTTCGTGCCGGCAAACGGCTTCAACCCCTCCGAATTCGCCGCGATGCTGGAGGCGGGCGAGGTCAATGCGCTGTCGGCGGTGCCCACGCTGCTGCGCGTACTGATCGCCAACCCCGATCTGCTCCCGCGCAAGGTCGCGCGGCGGCTGCGCTGGCTGGAGATCGGCAGCCAGCCGATGAGCGTTGAGGAGAAGCAGGCGATCCGGCGCATGTTCCCCGCCGCGCGCATCATTCAGCATTACGGCCTGACCGAGGCCTCGCGCACGACTTTCCTCGACCTGCAGGAGGCGAGTGATGCGCAGCTCGCTACCGTCGGCGCACCGATAGGCAAGACCGAAATCAAGATCGACGAGAATCGCCATATCTGTATCCGTGGGCCGCACGTCGCCGACGGCATCCTGACCGCGAACGGGTTGGAGCCGATCGTGGATTCGGACGGCTGGCTGCATACGCGCGATCTGGGGTCGATCGGCGAGGACGGCTTCCTCACCTTCGAGGGCCGCGCCGACGATCTGATGAATGTCGGCGGCATCAAGGTGCCGGCGGAATTGTTCGAACGGAAGCTGGGCGAATTGCTGGGCGCCGACGCGCCGCACGTCGTTGTGGCCGGGCGCCCCGATCCCTTGCGCGGGGAGGTGGTGATGGTCGCCTATCCGCCCAACCTCTCCGCCGCGCGGATTGCGGAGCATGCGCGTGCGGTCGCGGTTGGGTTCGGGCTCGGCAATGCCGATCTGACCTTCGTCGCGGTCGACGAAATCCCGCGGACCGAAACCGGCAAGGTCCGGCGCGCCATGCTGGTTGAACGCCATGCGGATCGAGCGAGTCCCTCGGCGGGCGAAGTGCCGATCGCGAGCACCCAGGTCCCTGCCTCCGCATCTTCGGGCGAAGCGCCGCAGACGGATCGCGAACGCGAGATTGCGCGCATCTGGTGCGAGCTCCTTCACATTCCGGCGATCGGCCGCAATGACGGTTTCTTTGACAAGGGCGGCGATTCGCTCTCCGCGATCGCGGCGACGCTGGCCATGGAGAAAGCGGGAATCCCGAAGCCGCTGACGCAGCAGCTCTTCCTCAATCGCACCATCGCCGAAATTGCGGGAAGCGAAAGCGGCGGAGTGTCCTCACCCGCGGCCGAAAAGGCGGCCGATTTCACGGCTCCGCGCGCCGGGAAGGGTAAAGCCCCTCCGATCAACGATGGCAGCACCAACATGAATCCGGCCGGCATCGGTTTCTGGGACCTGGTGCGGGAAGATTATCGGACCCACGAGTGCGATATTTTCAGCCAGGGCTTCTGGATGCTGTTCATTCACCGGTTCGGCAATTGGCGGATGGGCGTGCGCACGAAGCTTCTGCGCGCGCCGCTGACGCTCCTTTACCGCTATTTCAACAAGATGACGCAATTCTGGTTCGGCATGAAGCTCGACTATGTCGTGATCGTCGGCCGGCGCGTGAAGCTGGAGCATTTCGGCGGAATGATCCTTGGTGCCCGATCGATCGGAAACGATGTGATCATCCGGCAGAATACCACCTTCGGCATCAGTTCCTCCGACGACATGAATGCCAAGCCGATCATCGGCGATGGCGTCGATCTGGGCGCGGGCGTAGTGATCATCGGCAACGTCACGATCGGCGAGAATTCGATCGTGGGGCCCAATTCGGTGGTCTTCAGCGACGTCCCTCCCAACATGATCGTGTTGGGCGTGCCGGCGCAGATTATCGGACCCAATCGCCGCAAGCGCAGCTAGACCTTGATCGGTTCAAGTCGAATCAGCTCGAACGGTGAATCGGGCTCTAGGCCGTTTGGGTAGAGCCGATCAGGCGGGCGCCTGGTTGGCGGACGCGGCGCCGTGGAGGGTGCCGTAACCGAGCGCCCCGACCGACAGGATCAATGCCAGCCAGCCGAGCCCGGCAAGCCAGCCTCGCCCGCGTTTGTTGCCGCTGAGGCCCAGGAACAGGACGGCGACGACCAGCGCGACACCCCCGCCCAGCAATGCAAGGTCACTCGTGGCCAGGCCGAACGAATACAGGACGCTCTGATAACCGGACACGACGGATTCCCCTCACGCTCGCCAGCACAAGCCCTTTCAACCCGGCTGAACGAGAAGAGTTGCCCCGGTTCCGCCGCTCGTCTTCGCACAAGCACCGATTAGCGCATTACCACCAGATCTGGGGCCGTGCGACGAAGCCCGCGCGCTCTTCGATCGCGAGTGCCGCGTTGAGTACGCCTTGCTCGTCGAGCGGCCGGCCGATCAGCTGCAGGCCGAGCGGCAGGCCTGCCTGATCGAGCCCGCCCGGCACCGACATCGCCGGCAGGCCCGCGAGCGAACTTGGCACCGTGAAGACGTCGTTCAGATACATCGCCAGCGGATCGTCCAGCTTCTCGCCCAGCGCGAAGGCGGCCGACGGCGCGGTTGGGGTCAGCAACAGGTCGCATGTCTCGAAGGCCTGCTCGAAATCGCGGGCGATCAGCGCGCGGACCTTCTGCGCCTTGGTATAATAAGCGTCGTAGAATCCCGCCGACAGCACATAGGTGCCGATCAGGATGCGGCGCTTGACCTCGGCGCCGAAGCCGGCGGCGCGGGTCGCGGCGTACATGTCCTGCAAGTTGGCGCCATCGGGCAGGTCGCGCAGGCCGTACCGCACGCCATCATAGCGCGCGAGGTTGGACGAGGCCTCCGCCGGCGCGATGATGTAATAAGCCGGCAGCGCATATTTGGTGTGCGGTAGCGACACCTCGATCACATTGGCGCCGGCATCCTTGACCATCTGGATACCGCGTTCCCACAGCGCGTCGATCTCCCCGGGCATGGCATCGACGCGATATTCCTTCGGGATACCGATCGTCTTACCCTTGAGGTTGGACGAGAGGTTGGCCTCCCATTCGGGCACGGGCAGATCGAGGCTGGTCGCGTCCTTGGGGTCGAAGCCTGCCATCGCCTCGAGCATGATCGCGCAGTCCTTGACGTCGCGCGCCATCGCGCCCGCCTGGTCGAGGCTGGAGGCGAAGGCGACCACGCCCCAGCGCGAGCAACGGCCGTAGGTCGGCTTGATGCCCGAAATGCCGGTGAAGGCTGCGGGCTGACGGATCGAACCGCCTGTATCGGTGCCGGTCACGCCCGGCGCGAGCCGCGCCGCGACCGCGGCCGAGCTGCCGCCCGACGAGCCGCCCG
>JAEKMC010000075.1 GCA_019508115.1 Sphingomonas sp. | reverse complement strand
GCGTTGCTGATCCCTCGTGGAAATCCTCTACGATATCGGGGCATCGCCGGCGGAAGACCGAACCCCGCTGGGCCGCGAACCCGCGAGCAGATAAAAAGCGGCGATATGCGTGATCATCTGCAACGGCACGTAGAGGATTACGAACCCGTACATGGCGCCCAATTGGCCTGCCGCCGCGGGGAGATTCACGTGGACCGCATGGTAGAAATCGACGGCGATGTCGCCGATTCCGACCAGATTGAAGGCAATGACGAGCGGCCAAAATAGGGCGCGTATCCTCGCCGTGAGGAGCGCCAGCATCGCGAGCACACCGGTCGCGAAGTTCGCATAAGCGGCGAAGGCGGCGAATTCAGCCGGTAGAGCGGTGCCGACGATCCCCGGAATGAGGAAAGCCAGTCCGAAGAAGCGAAAGCTGTGCAATGCCGCGATGGCGCGCTGCGCATCGAAGCGTTCCATCACTTTGAGCCTCGGCCAGATGTACAGGCTGAAGCAAAGCAGCCAGGGGATGTAGCCTAGGGTGAGTTGTGTCAGGCACAGGATTTGGGGCGACATGGGGTCTCCTCTCAGGTCGCTTCGTCAGGCTGACCCGGCCGCGGGCAGGCGCCGAAGGAAGTCGATCATCGCCACATTCACCTCCGGCGCGCGTTCCTGCTGCGTCCAATGGCCGCACCCCGGCAGCATGACCGCCCGTCGGAGCTTGGGAACCAGGGCCGATTGCTGGGCGATGGCCTGTCGGAAGATGGCGGCGATGATGTCGCGGTCGCCGGCAAGGTAGAGCGCCGGAACGGTCACCGGGGTGTCGGCAAAGGGAGCCATGAGCTCCCAGCCGCGATCGACGTTGCGCCACCAATTCACGGCCCCGCGAAATCCGCTTCGGGCGAATTCGTCGACATAGACATCGACGTCGGACTCCCGGATCCAGGACGGCAAGGAGGCCGGATTGGTCAAGAATTCGCCATTCAGGGGTATCATCCCGGCGGTGAGCCCGCCACCGCCGGCCGGCGGTGCGCCGTCGCCCGAAAGCGAGTAGAACAGGGAACGGAACATGCGGCGCGGGTCGTTGCCAAGCGCCGCCTCGGCTTCGGGCTTCTGGAAGTAGAGTTGGTAGAAGAGCGCGGTCCGACTGCGCGGCATGTGTGTCGTCGGCGGCCCTAAGTCACCAAATCCCCGCGAACGGAATGGCGGGCCAAGCGCGATGACAGCCCGGAAGCGGTCTGGGCGCATCAGGGCGGCTTGCCAGGCGATCGGGGCGCCGATGTCGTGGCCGGCGATCACCGCTTGCGTGGCGCCCAGAGCGTCGATCAGCCCCACCATGTCGCCGATATTGTGGAGAATCGTGTATTTCTCGACGTCCTCGGGACGGTCGCTTCGCCCGTAACCGCGCAGATCGGGAGCGACCGCGCGGAAGCCGGCTTTCGCCAGTGCCGGCAGCTGATAACGCCACGAATACCAGCATTCTGGGAAGCCGTGGCACAGCATGACGAGCGGACCTTCGCCCTGCTCCGCCACATGCAAGCGGATGCCGTTCGTCGCGACGATGCGATGGGTCACGCCAGGCATCGCGGGATCCGCCCAGGATGTCGACGGATCGCTATCGCCGCGCGGCGCGATGGCAGCGGCCTTGAGCGGCTCGGTGAGAGCGGCGCCCGCGGTGAGCGCGCTCGCAGCCAGGATGATGTCGCGTCGGGAAAATGGCGCGTTGGGCATTGCTGGTCCCCTGACCGTTGCCGAACCGGGCTCACTATCGCGAGGCGCTGGATTGCGGCGTGACGCCGGATTTGCATGGCGGATGTACCGCTACCGATCGCGATCGACTATCCGCGATAATCTAGACAGGGTGTGAAGCAGGGCTTCGCAATCTGGCCGACGGCGGCTTGCGCAGGCGCGTTCATCCGTTGGGATTGAGCCGACCGCCCGGTTCCGCGGTGATATAGGAAAGTTCGGCGGCTTCCTCTTCGGCGAACTGGTCGACGAGCTTCTGCCGTCGCCATCCGCCGAAGCGATAATAGATCAGGCCGAGCCCAAGCGAGATCGCGGAGCCGATTGGGAAGCTCCACCACAGAACATCCGTGCCGTAACGCGGCAAGAGGAGGGCGGCGAAGCCGATGCGCCCGACCAGCACGCTCATCACGAGGATGATGAGCGGTGGGTAGACCGCCCCATTGGCACGCACGGTGGAGAACACGACCAATGTTATTCCGAATATGATGAAGCTCCAGCTGCCGATCAGCTGAATGTGCCGCGCGATGGGAATGACCGGGCTGTTGCCGCCTACGAACAGCGTGAAGAGGGGGCGGTCGAACAGCAGGATCAATGCCACCATCACGGTCGTGAGCGCTATGTTGATGCCGACGCCGGAGCGCGTGATCGCGCCGACCCTGTCCCAACGGTCCGCGCCGATATTCTGCGCCGCCATGGCCGACACCGCCGTGCCGATCGCCATCGCGGGCATCTGGACGTAGGTCCATAATTGCTGCGCGATTCCGTAGGCAGCGGTGACGTCGATGCCGGCGCGATTCACCAGACCGACCATCACCAGGCCGGAAAAGGTGAAGACCAGCATGTGCAGCCCCATCGGCAGGCCCTTGAAGAAGATCACCCGGAGAAACCGGATGTCGGGCAGCAGGAAGCGAAGCTCGGCCCCGCGTAATCGGATCGGCAGGTCGCGCGCATAGACATAGGCCAGGCCCACCCCGAGTATGGCGTAATTGGCGATCAGCGTCGCGGTCGCCGCGCCGGCAATGCCCATGCGCGGAAAGGGGCCGATGCCCCGGATCAGGAGCGGGTTCAGTCCCGCGTCGAGCAGCACGCTCAATATCATCAGCCTGAGCGGCGTGATCGAGTCTCCCATGCCGCGCATGCCCATCGTCAGCAGCATGCCGAGGAACATCGGCGGCAGGGAAAGGAAGATCACGCGCAGATAGGCAAGCGCCAGCGCCTGCGCGTCCACCGGGGTCGCCAGCATCCGCAGCAAAGCGGGCGAGAAAACATAGCCCAAGGAGGCGATAACGACGGAGGTCAGCGCAAACAGCCCCGTTGCCGTCCCGATGATCCGGCGCGCGCCGCTCACATCGCGCGCGCCCATGCGCTGGCCGACCAGGATCGTGGCGGCCATGCCGAAGCCGAAGCTCAGCGAGAACATCAGGAACATGATCAGATTGGCGTTGGTCGTTGCCGCCAAAGCCCGTTCACCGAGGAAGCGGCCCACCCAGATCGAATTGATCGATCCGTTGAGCGACTGGAGCACGTTCGAGCCCAGTGTCGGGAGCGCGAACATCAACAGGGTGCGCGTGATCGGCCCTTGCGTGAGGTCGTGCGTCCGTCCCGCCGCGGCAGTTCTTGTCGCGTCGGTCACCGTCTTCCGTCCTCCCTGATTGTCCCGGCCGGCAGCATCGTCCCGCGCTGGTAGCGACGACATCAACCGTGCCAATCTATCCAGGACCCATAGGGATGGCAGGTTGCCAGGTGGCGCGTGCGGCCTTCGGGCCAGGAATTGAGTAGGAGCTGGACCTCGCTGCGGTCCGTGTTCCATTCGAAGCTGATCCAGGCAAGCGGGCGATCGGCACAGGCCTGCGCTCCAGCGGCCTTTATCGCCCCCGCCACCGCATCGCGCTCTTCCGGGCTGAAATATTGCAATACCATCGAGTGGAATACCACCCGGCACACGCCGCGGGGTTGCTCCAATCGCAATTGATCCATCAGCCAAGGCACGGCGTTGCCCTGTTCCACGCGTGGCCGGCGAAGCCGCGCGATGCGCAGCGCGTATTCGAGCCGCTGAAGGCGGGTGGGCGCGTCCGCCCAGACGTAGGACATCAGCCGATCGACGGTTGCGGGGTCGGTCGGGTCCAGCGGGTTGAGATCGATGCCCTTGGCGGACAGCACCTCGAATGGCGCGGCGGTGGGCTGCGCGCCGTGCCACTGGGGTGCGATCAGAACCGGCGAGCCGCTGGCGCCGGCGCGGATTCCGCCAAGATCGTAGCCATATTCGCTGAGATTGAGATTGAGCCCGCAGCTGGTTCCAAGTTCGAGCAGTTCGAACGGAAAGCCATGCTCGGCCGAAAGCGTCATCAGTGCGGCCACCAGCGCGCCGGCGCGACCAACTTCGTTGGTCTGGGTCGGGTGGCGCATCGCGTCCGCAATGAAGTCGTCATTTTCGGTCAACGCCTGCGCGATCGCTGCATCGAAATCCGCATGCTGTCCTTGGTAAAGCGCTTGAAGGATGGGCGGCTGCCCATGCCGCGCCAGTGCATGGATCGCGGCATTGAACCGCATCGCGAGCGCTGCTTCGGACGGATTGCCGATCCAGCCGTGGATCAACGCCTCGGTGCGGGGCGCACGTGGCAAATGGCGATGCCCCGCCTCCAGGACAGAGGCGACCAAAGTAGAGCCCATCGCATGCGCGAACCGCGCCTGCCGCAGCAATTCGCTATCCGGTTCGAAGCGATCGGCGAGGAGCGTCTGGAGCAGCCGCGCCCCGGCCGGCGACGGTCGATCCGCGGTCGTGCCCGCCTCAGGCGCGGGCGCGAAATCGGCGGCCTCCGCGCTTGTTTCATTCCACTTAAGCGCACTCATACGAAGCGACCTCTTTCTTTCTCTTTTCGGTAAAGGTCGGTCTCACTTCGTTCCCCATCGTCTTTCATTATCCACCGTTCACGCGGCGGAGCTAGAAGGCGCTCCAATCGTCTTCGTCAGGCTTCACCGCGAGATTGCCTATCACCGGCTTTCTCGATGGAGCGGGAGCCGGGCGAGCGCTGGGTGCCTTGCGGGGGGCGGCTGCCGTCGCGGTGTTTGCCGTGGCGACCTCGCTGGTCTTGAGCCGAAAGCGCTGCACGAGTTCCGCGAGCTGATCGGCCTCGCCTGCGAGGTTGCGCGTACATGCGCTGGTCTGTTCGACCATCGCCGCGTTCTGCTGAGTCATGTCGTCCATCTGGACGACCGAGGCGTTGACCTCCCGCAAATGCGTGGACTGGGCTTCGGTGGCGACCGCAATCTTGCTGATCAGTGCGGTCACGTCGTTGATCTTGGCGAGGATCCGGTCGAGCATCGTCCCCGTCTCGGCGACCAGCGCGACGCCCTGCGCGACCTGATTGGTCGACGTGGTGATGAGCGACTTGATGTCCTTGGCGGCGCCGGCCGAACGCTGCGCAAGGCCGCGCACTTCGTCGGCGACAACGGCAAAACCCTTGCCCGATTCACCGGCGCGAGCCGCCTCCACGCCCGCATTGAGAGCGAGCAGGTTCGTCTGGAAGGCGATGCTGTCGATGACGTTGATGATCTCGCCGATCTGGTGCGAGCTCCTCTCGATCTCGCTCATGGCGGACACGGCACTGCGCACGACGCCGCTGCCTTCGCTGGCATCGCTTTCGACCGCGCTGATCGCTTCCTGCAGCTCCGCGGTTCCGCGCGCGGTTCCGCTCACCATCTCGGTCACTTCCTGCGTGGCCGCGGCGGTTTCCTCGATCGATGCAGCCTGCTGCTCGGTCCGCCGTGCGAGGTCTTCGGAGGCCTCGCGGATTTCGCTGGAGCCGGAATAAACACTCTGAGCGGTTGCCGCGACCTGCGAAAGGCTGTCTTCCAGGCCTTCGACCGAACGATTGAACGCCTGCCGCAGACGGTCGTAATTGCCGGCGAACGGCTCGCTGATCGTATAGGTCATATTGCCGGCGGCCAGCGCTTCGAGACCCTGCCCGATCGCCTCGACCACATGGGCCTGGTCGGCCTCGCTCTGCGCTTTGGCGAGCGCCGCGTCGCGGAAGACGAATACCGCTTGCGCCATCGCGCCCAATTCGTCGGAACGATCCACGTCGGGAATGGCGACGCTATTGTCGCCGGCCGCCAGCGCGCCCATGATATTGGTCAGGTTGGCGACGGGACGTGCGATGCTCCGGCTGAGCGCCCGAGCGAGCATGAAAGCGATACCGATCAGCAGCACTCCGCCGATGACCAATGTCGTCAATGCGGTGGAGATCGCCTTCTCCTGCCGCTCCGAATTGACCTCGATCAGCTTGGTCTGCTCGTCCCGGATGTCACGCAGCGGCAGCACGGCGTCGCTCACGAGCACGGCCTTGCCCCCCGCGCGCGTCTCTTGCACCGCCTGGTCGAGCTTGCCCGATTGGGCCATGGCGATGAGACGGTCGCCCCATTTTGCGCGCCATGCCAGTGTCTCGCGACGGGACTTCTGAAGAAGCGCGCGGCTGTCGGGATCGGTCAGCAGCGTCTCCAGCTCGGTGGAGATCTTGTCGTAATCTTCCCGCCCTTCGACATAGGACTTGAGATAGGTCTTGTCCGCGGTGACCAGGAAACCGCGAAACTGGCTGTTCTGGCGCAGGATCGCGGTTTCCAAAGCCAGTGACTTGGCGTGGATCGACTGGCTCAAATTGTTGCTGTCCGTCGTCCCACGGATCATCATGATGTTGGCGAAGAACACCAACATCACGATTGCCGCCGAGGCGTTGATCGCCGCAAATGAGAGACCGAGCTTCCGGGGAATGCTCATGGACTTAAACATGTGAGCCACCTTCAAGAAAGGGACGTTGATCCTGCCGCGGCCGCTCAGAACGAGAAGCGGATCGCAGCCGAAACGGTACGGCCAGCCATCGTCCGTGCCAGCACGACGCCCGAAGCCGGAATGGAGCCTTGGGCGATTTCCGTGAGGGCGAGGGCGTTGAACAAGTTGCTTGCGTTGAGCGAGAGCTGCACGCGATCAAACGGACGATACTGCACGAAAGCATTGACGGTCGTGTAGGCAGGCATCTTCAGCTTGTTCACATCCTGCGCATAGCTGCTGGTGACGCCGGTTAGGTTCGCACCGATCGTGAAGCGGTTGGTGTCGAACTGGGGCGTCATCGAATAGATCAGCTTGGGCTGATGCCGCGGCACGTTGCTGTCGAGGCTCGCGTCCGTCGCGTCATGCTTGATTTTGGCCTTGGTATAGGTCGCGCCTGCGGTGACCCTGAACGGGCCGACGCTGTAGCTGCCCTCGAACTCCGCGCCGACCGCGCCATACGTTCGCGAGATCTGGACGAGCTGGGTCGCGCCCGTGCTCGACGTGTTGATCTGCGTATTCTGTTCGCTGGTGTTCGCCCAGAAGCCGGTCAGGTTCAGCGCCAGCGCATCGTGATGATATTTCACGCCCACTTCGGCCTGCTTGACGGGATCGTAGCCCTTGGAGCCAACCAGCTTGCCGGTGGTGAAGGACACGGTCGGCGAGAAGAGCAGCCGGTCGGCACCCGCTCGGGCACCGCGGCTGTAGCGACCGAAGGCGGCGAAGCCCTCGGAGAAGCGGTAATTCACGCCGGCCGAGTAAGACAGATAATGATAATTGTAATCCACCGGCGCCGGATTGGTCAGCGGCAGGAGGGCGACGCGCTGCTCGGCGGCCGAGATCACGCCATCACCGTTCATGTCGAAGGATGTCTGGTCGAGGCCGCGGAATTCGCCGCTGTTGATCGATCCACGCGCGCGCCCGATGTCATAGCGAACCGAGCCGCCGATCGCGAGCTTGCCGACGTGGTAGTTGACCGATCCGTATGGTGCATCGATCGTGTAATCGACTGCGTAGTGGCGGCGAAACGACGTGCCTGCTCCCGGGATTGCGAAGGCGAAGATGCCATCCTGCGTCTGCTTCACGCCGGTCGCCGTCGTGATATCGATCAACGCGGCGTCGCCGCGGCCCAGAACATCCATGAAACCGGTCTGAAAGAACATGTCGGTGTGGAACTTCTGGAGGGCATGGTACGCGCCCGCGGTCGTCGTGAGCGTGCCGCCGCCAACATTCCACGAGCGGGTCGCGCGCAGATCATTGGTCATGTCGTCCAGACTGTTCAGTTTGAAGTCCAGCAGCAGGTTCTGCATCATCAGCCCGTTGCCGTTGAGCACATTCGGGTTGGCGATCGCCTGCCCGGCATTGGGGCCGGTCGCATAGCTCAGCTTCGCACCGGGTCCGCCATAGACGAAGGCGAGCGCGGCCGCAGGAGCTACGGCGAGCGGCAGGTTGCCCACCAATCCGCCCGAATTCGCCTCGTAACGGAACTTTTCGCTGATGGTCCAGCCGCTCACGTCGAACTGCGTCTCGAGACCGAGCGCCTTCGACTTGATGTGAGCGCCGTCGTGGGCGTCGATGGCGGTGCGATTGTTGCTGCCGTCCAGCGCAGCAAGCGCCGAGACGTTGCGCGACAGGATCGAATCCGTCTTGATGTTGAAATTGGCGACGTTGGTAAAATGCGGGTTTGAATCGGTGCCGCTCACTCCCAGCGGAACGGGCTCATAGTCGGGCGCCCGATCGTCCAGATACTTGCCGTAAAGGCGGATATAGCCGCCGGCAAAATCCTTGGTGATGTTGAACTTGAACTGGCCGCCTTTGTAGGCGTCATAGCCCGCGTGACGCGGGCCTTCGCCCTGACGGAAAAAGCCGCCCAGGTGGAAGCGCAGCGTGTCCGAAATCTTCGCGCCATAATCCATGTCGAGCCGATAGAGGCCATAATCGAGCCCGCTGGTGAGCTGGACTGCGCCGCCTTCGACATCGCCGGTCTTGGAGATCAGATTGATCACGCCGCCGGGCGAGTTGGAGGCGAAGGTTGAGGCCGACCCGCCACGGATCGTCTGGATCTGCGACAGATTGAAATCATAGCGGAGCAACATGTCCGACCCGAGGCCGTTCATGTCGCCGAACTCGAGTACGGGCAGACCGTCTTCCTGGAACTGCAGGAACTTGGAGCCGGAGGCTGCCAGGGGAAGGCCGCGGATCGTGTAGCTGCCGTCCACTTCGCCGCTCGCGGCTTCGGCGCGGATGCCCGGAATGGTGCGGATCACCTCGGCGAGAGAGCGCGCCCCGAGCTTCTCGATTTCGGTATCGTCGAGCGCGCTCGCGGAGATCGCGCTGTCCAGCAGGTCGCGGCCCTTGGCCACGCCGGTGGTGAAGGCCTTCGCCTTGGGCGCGGCCGGTTTGCTCTCTTCGGTCTGCGAAGTGGCACTCTGGGCCTGACCTTCGGCAGGAGCGGCAAGTTCGGCCGCGGCGGGGGAGGCCAATACTATCGGCGCGATACCGAGCAGAAGACGCCTACGCACACCAATTCGTACCATTACAATGCCACCCCGTTATGATGATTGAACGAGGGCGGGGTAGATCGGAATGATTAACGGCCGCTTTCCCTAGTCCCCCGTGTTTTTCCCGATTGTTGCGCGGGACATCGGATGCGATCGGAGGCGAGAAAGCGTTTTTTCGCATGGTGCGCCGTGGGGGCGGCTTCGGGGTCGGTGGCTTGCGTTACGGCCTTCCGCTCCACGATCGTAGCGCGGACCTTCGCATCCGCGAGCGTCTTCCAGTTTCCCGAAATATCCCGTTTTCCGATCGGACCTGCTCGTCGGATCTCGCCCTGTGAAAGTGGGATGGTTCCATCCGGTTCCGGAACATTCGCTACCTCGTGGCCCGGCAGTGCACAGGGGTGCCGGCGGGGCTCAACTAAATTACGTGATCGACACGGGATGTGCATGCCCGTTGACTTTGGGGTGACGACCACCCCTCGACGGGCGCCGGTAGCACATCGGCCGAAATCGGCATTTGATCATACTTTCATCAGGACTTTATCGGTTCCTCATCCTCCTGCACCGCCGCGCGCCGAGGCATTTCATATGAGGTCGACGCGCACCCGTGCGGAACCAGCAGGAGCGATCAATGAGCGGGATAGAATTCGCCACCCGAATTCGCGAAACCTTCATCGAACTCGAGCCGGGCGAACGAAAGGTCTGGTTGCTGCCACCCTTCACCCCTGGCTTTATCAATGTGTTGGTGAATCATGCCGATTTGGGGTCAACCGTTGATCCGAGCGGAAGCAGCGGCTCAGCGGGAGCTGGCGGCGGGATTGCTCGCGCTCGTCCGCCCTTCGGTCCCGCAGCAGGCGATTTCAATTTGGGCTTAGATGGCGGTGGAGGCGGCGGAACCGGCCCTGCGCTGGAACTCGAAATGAAGCTCCTCTGCGGTGCACAGGAACCTCCGGCCACGAAGGGACCCGGCCAGCTCTCGTTCGACGCGGCCGGCTTCGCCGCCAGCGACAAGTGGATGCTGCAGATTACACGGCGGGCTGATGGCTCGGTGGGTAGCCGACGCTACCGGGTTCACGTGAACTATCCAAGTATCCTGCCGGTCGAGACGCGGCGGATCCCCGCGTCTTTCTTCGCGCGCGGCTTTGATGCCAATTGGAACGCCAACCCTTACCTGGATTACATTAGCATCGCGAGCGATCGGATCGCCTACCGTTGGTTCGAGCGTTACGCCGAAATCTATCGAAAACCTCAGGGAGACCAATATATAGAGCTTCCCTATTCAGACTATTACACGCTTCCCAAAATCCACATGAAGTCGATCAGCGTGTCTGTGGGTGGTGAGCCGTTTCCCTATGCACCGCCCCCGGTCGCACCGTGGCAAACGCCCGACACACCTTATCTGAAGCTTATGATCAGATGCGCGTACGAAGGCTCGCGTGAGGTGGAGATCGAGAATCCAGGTCCAAATATAACATTCGATCTGCCGGACCCGGAGCACATGTGGTTCGAAGTGAAATTGTTCATTGGGGCGAGCGGCGACCGCAACAGTCCCGGTCTCGCTTATGAGCCGGTGGTCAGCTCGCCATTGCTCGACATGTTGAACTACGACGTCGATCCGCTGCTGCCGGGATCCGAGACCATCAACATCAAGGACGAGATCAAGCGCGCGATCGAGCACGCTATTTGGACCGCTCAATTCTCCGATACTGGCGGCAACATGGTCAACGATTATGTTCGCCCCTATATCGTCGGGCATTACGATCTCTATCGACTTGGCTGGGATCCAGAACAGGAAGATGTTCTCGTATCCTACGTCGGCAGGCAGGTACCGCCGGCGGCAGAGGCCGGGCCTACCAGCCACCATGGCCCGGTCGGCCCGACCACCGGCGGGACGAACACTGGCGACGGCACGAGTACCGGCGGTGGCGGCGAGCCCCGGCCACGGCTGTTTAATACGCCCGACGAGATGCCATTGCCGCCGGTGCAGCCGCAGCGCACGGTCGACGTCAGTCCCGGCAACCTCTCGAAAATAGAGCATATCGTCGTGCTGATGCAGGAGAATCGATCATTTGATCACATCCTTGGGTATCTGTCTCGCGACGGCATGCTGCAGCGCGAAAATCCTGCGACCGGCGAGGGTCCTGAGCATCGCGAGCCCGCTCAGGCCCAGGTCGACGGCCTCTTGCCGGGCGACAATGCACGCGACGTAAACAGGTATGACAATGTCGATTATCGAAGCACCCGGCGGACGACGACAGCCTGGCCCAGCTACGCGCTGCCGGGCCCCTTTCATGGCGCTGCCTGCGTCACGAAGCAGGTGTCCGACGGAATGGGTGACTTCGTCAAGGAATGGGCACGTCACATACCTTCGACTTATCAACCCGGCCCCAACGAGCCTGTCGACCCCACGGGGAAGCATCCGCTGCAGTTGGTCATGGACTATCTGACCGATGCCGAGCTGCCGGCTTATGGCGAGCTTACTCGCGAGTTTGCGATCTGCGATCGTTGGCATTGCTCGCATCTCGGCGGCACCCTGCCGAACCGGTTTATCTCACTGACCGGCGACTTCAGCCGCGATATCTACGGTGCGCCGGACGTCGAGAATCCCGAACTGAAGGGCTTCTTTCCGCTCGAGATGCCGACTTTCTTCGACCATCTGACCGCCGCGGGCGTGCCGTGGAAGCTGTTCGAACACGGCTACAGTACGCTTCGGTTAGTGAGAAACTATACGTTCGACGAGCAAAACATCGAGAGCTTCCGCGGCGGTTTCGAAGCAGCAGTCGAGGCAGGTCTGCCGCCGGTCACATTTATCGAGCCGGATTATATTGAGGCTCCCGGGGGCATCAACAACGACGATCACGCGCCGTCGGATATGGCCAACGGACAGCGGCTGGTCGCAGAGATCATGAAAGCGCTCCTCGCGGAAAACAACCAGGACCGGTGGGCGAAAACGCTGTTCATCATCACCTATGATGAACACGGCGGCTTCTATGACCATGTCCAGCCTCCGACGCATGTCGAGACCCACAATCCCGACGGCTCGGTCACGCAAGTGCCAATACCTCCGCTGTCAGTCGGAGAGCCGCGGCTCGGCGTGCGGGTGCCGGCGTTCATCATCTCGCCATTGATCCCCGGCGCGGATGCGAACGGTAATATCAATGTCTCACATACGGTTTTCGATCACACTTCGATCGCGGCGACGATCTTGCGCCGGTTCTGCGGCCCGAAAGCGCCGTTCATGGGTGCTCGATGTGCGGCGGCGAAAGATGTCGGCGAACTGCTGACGCTCGACGTCGCCCGACCATATTCGGAATTCAATCAGCTTCGCCGGGCCATGGAGGAGATTGCGCATTGGCCGGCGGCACATGTCAGCGGCGATACGGCGGCCATGCCGCCACCGCTTCGCAAGCCCACCACAGTTGAGGATCTCGAGGAGAATTTTTCCGGGCTGCTCGCCTTTGCGAGTTCCGTTTCGGGTCGCGGCCGATGACAGAGATCGGCAATCTGCGGCGGGTAAATCACCGCACTCATTTCCTGTTCCGCACCAAGTCCTTCCTTCAACAGTCCGCGTCCTCCCTATCGTTCCCGCGCCTGATGCGAACCTGCGCGGTGTTCCTAGTCGCATGTCTCGCTGTGAGCCCGGCGCAGGCGCAGTTCGGCGACTTCGTCGACTATCTCAAGAAAGCCTATGACCTTTATAACGAGAGGATCGATCCGCAGCCGAGCGAAATCTCACAGCTTAAGGCGCTCGTGCTGCTGTCGAAGGCACAGATCATCTCCGAGATCGACAATGTCGCTGCTGGTGAAATTGCGTCCTGCGCGGTCAGCACAATCGATACGTTCGGAGAGTTCGATAGCCTAACGCCGGACAATCGCCAGCGGCTGGCGATCGATAGCGCGAAATGCGTGACTGACGCGGAACAGCAGATCGCTACCGCCACTGACCTCAATGCGGTCAACAAAATGGGCATTGCCGTCAACGCAATGGCGCCAATCGCGCTTGCCGCAAATCGCTCGGCCGACCTCCCCACGGCGGCCGCTGCCACGTTGGGCCATATCCTGGCGACGAACAAAACCCTGCTTGATCGGCTGAAACCGTTCTGCGCGGTGTCGCTCGACGATCCTTCCAGCCTGCCCCGCTACACCGGTTCGGTTAAAGGCCATGGCGCCTGCTATAACTTCACCGTCAAAAAGCCCGCGCAAATCGACGAGGGCCATTTTGGCGGCGTGTTTCATCTGCCGCCGGGATCTGGACGAGCATTTCTCTATTGGCAACTTACCGGCCAAGCCAGGCCGGACGATGAAGTCCTCTACTGGCGCGGCCACACTGCATATTATCCCAAAGTCAATTTTTCGATCGCACGAACCGAGGCAATGCGCGGCACGAGTTGGGAGGTCGCGAGGTTCGTGGTCGAAAGCTTCGAACCCTCGGTTTTGTCGCTTGGGTCGCCGCTCGCCGCGGCATCTTCGTTCGACGACGTTGGAACCCCATTGGACCTATTCGCCGGGAATGGCCGAGGGAACGTCTGGCGGGCAGCACTCACGCCTGGCGATCCCGCCAACCCGACGCTTTCAAACTGGCAGCTGACCAGCAACTCGTTCGTGTCGCTGGCCGCGGCGGCGAACTTTGACGGGCGCGTGGAGCTTTTCGGTCTGGGACGCAGCGGCCGAATCTATCATCGTTGGCAAAGGATCGCAGGCAATGACAGCTGGGCACCGATCTCTGAGAAGGAAGGGTTGCTGAACACGATCGCGGTCGCGCGCAACAGCGACGGTACTTTGCAACTGTTCGGCACCGCCCCCTCTGGGGAGATCTATACAACCAACCAAATCTTCGGCGGCGATCGATTGCCTGCAGTTCAGCAACAGCACCCAAGGCCCGCAACCGATGGCTGGACCAATTTTGCGCCGATGGACGGAATTCTGACGCAAATCGCAGCAGTGACGAAGGGCGACTACATTCATTTGTTCGGCGTCAATGGCGCCGGGGCGCTGTGGCACCGCTATCAGCTCGTGAAGAACGCGACCGATCCGAGCAAACCAGGCAACTGGTCCCCCTGGACGCTTATCGTGACGCCCGCTTCGGTGGTGAAGGTCACGGCGTCGGTGGACAGGAGTTCACTTCTCCATATTGTCTGCCTGACGCGCGACAACCGGATTCTCTATTCAATACAGGATTGGCTTCACACGCCCTGGGTCGAGATTCCCGGCAAGATGCGCGATGTCCTACTCACCAAGGAAGGCGGCGCCAATGGCATGTTGGTGCTGATCGGGGTGGGAGCCGGCAACGGCAATCCTTTCGGCGCCAACGCCGGCGCCGGGAAGATGTATAGGCGCCTGTCCGATGCCCTACCGCACCGAGTTTCCGGACGTTGGGCCGCTCCGACCTGGCAACCCTGGGTTTCAATGCCCAGCCCTCTTGAGGAGCGATCGACAGTGTTAGGCCCAGCCGTCTCCCACTAGTGAACGGACGGTTGAACCAACCGATAATCCATTCCGCCCGTCCGCAAGCGGTGGCCATGCCCTCGGTATCAGCGTGTCGCGCAGGCCGGTCTTGAGCGCGATGGCGCGCCCCCGCAATCCGGTGTCAAACCCGCTGATAATCGGGCGGGACTCCGCTCTCGCGCCAGAACTGGGTTAGCCCCAACTCTCCGACCAGAGCCGGAAACCGCGGGTCGCGCCGCATTGCTTCCGCAGGCGGCAGGAACAGGAGAAGCGTCCTCCGTTCGCTTAAGCTGGTCGCGACGCGCTGAGGATCGCCGAACCGCGAATCCGGAATCGCGTAGCCGCGGTTGAAGAAATAGGCCCCGGCGATCTCGAACGCCTGATCGAGCCGGCCGATCGCGGAGGCGAAATTCATCGCGTTTTCCGCCCGGCCGGAGCCTTGCCGCGCTGATTCCAGATGCATCCGCATCGCACGTTCGATGTCTTCAGGGGCATGTGTATTCAACGCACGCGCCGAGGCCATCGGTAACTCAAAACCTGCCGGCATGATGTCGGGCGGGCGGCCCCCGACGTTTTCGCCCATGGCGAGCGCCTCGTGCGCGCGGCCGCTGAACATCAGCATATAAAAACGCGCGAACCAGATCCATGCGTGAAGCGGGAACAAGGCGAAAGCGCGCTCGATGGCTCGATCGACCTCGTCGATCGCGCCGCTGGCCCAGACCGACCAGAGGTGATTGACCATAAGGCCAGGGGAGGGAGAAAAGAAGCGCATTGCTCGATCGAGCTGGTTCACCGACTCGCGCATGCGGCCCGTCGAGGCCAGACGCCGTCCATAGCCGAAAACCAGATAAGCCGAATCCGGATGCCGGCCCAAAGCGGCGCGGTAGCTGCTGTCGGCTTCCTTCCAACGCCCCAGAAGCGGGATCAAGGTGTAGATGGCCTCCTGTGCGAAGGGGTTGTCCGGCTCCAGCGCGAAAGCGCGAGCGACCGTGGACTTCGTGCGCAATGTCAGCGCTTCGACAGTGTCGATCACCGTTTCCCGCAAAGCATAAGCATAACCTATGCCGAGCAGCCCCCACGCATCCGGGGCGTCAGGGTCCAGCTCGACCGCTCGCCTGAAAAACCCAAGTGCCTCGGATACGCCTTCGTCATTGCACTTGCACAAGGCCTGCTGGCCCAGATCCATCATCCGTGCGGCTTCGGGCGACGGCGCGTGCCTTTTGCTCCGGCCCCACAGAACGGCATAGGTTCCGATGGTTCCAAACGAGGCCAGCAGCCCCGCGCCAAGCACCAGTCTTCTCGTGGGCGAGAGAGAAGTTGCCATCCGCTTTGGCTCGGCGGGCGTCGTCTGCGGTGGCTCCGCAGCGGCCGAGCCACATTCGACCAAACGATACCCGACCTTCGTAATCGTCTCGATACGAAAGCTGCCGGCGCCGACCCCGTCCGACAACCGGCGCAAGCGGGACATGACCCGGTTGATCGCGTCCTCGCCGACGATCCGGCCCTCCCAGCACAGGATTGTCAGGGCTTCACGCGTCAGGATCTCACCATCCGCTCGCGCGAGCGCGACCAGGACTTGCATGACCCGGGGTTCCACGACCTCGGACCGGCCGGCTCCATCGGCCGCCTGCCGCAGGGACGGCCGAATGGTCAATTCGCCGAGCTGGAAGTCCTGCTCTGTCCCGAGGTCGATCCGCGTCGTGTAGTTCAACGCCGGTCCTCCCCGGTCAGCCGATGATCAGCACTTCATCGGGTTCTCATCCTGTCGCGCAACGCCCCCCGGAGTCAATCTCATGGCGCTCGTTGGTGTTACGACGACGCATGCACATGTCACCGTAATATAGAGGATGATTACGACCGTGGCAGGCCTGCGCTCAAATGTGGCCGTTCCGCTCACGATGTCGCCAGGGGCCAGGACAAATGCTGTAGCTAAGCAGATCAGGAAGCCGATGATGCCTGCGACTGTTGCGAGTCGTTGGGCCATGCGAATCTCTCCGCGCTTCTAATCGCTATCAGGTTCCTGGGCGCTTTCCACCGCATCTACCGCGACGCACCAAGCGTATCGCTTGAGCAGATTCAACTGGCATCGGTAATTCATCAGGCTTCCGTCAGGGTTTTATCGGTTCCCCATCCTCGCCCTCATCGGGTGATCGAGCCATGTTCTCGAGGTGAATCCGAATGCCAATTCGGCGCCGGTCACCATTTGTGGGGAATGAAGATGAGGCATTTCGGGAAATTTGCCGCCGCCGGCCTACTGGCGGCGACCCTCGCGGCAACGGGTCATGCGGCGATTGTGGTGAATATCGAAGAGGCCGGCGGCGACATCCTCGCAAGCTATAGCGGCTCTCTCGCCAACTGGACTGGCCTTCTTTTCGTAGGCGGCGATATCAATCTCGACGCCGACAGGCTGTCTGCCACGACCTTCCGTATTGGCAAGCCCTGGGACAATCTGGGCTTTTCGGGCCTCTCGGGCCCAGCCAACTGGGGACCAGGCGGCGGCTTTCCCGCTTCCGCTATTTCCGTCGTCGGCGACTTCTTCGTCCTCGACACCGACGGGTATGGAATTCCGCGAATCTACATACCGAAGGGCTACATTTGGGGCAGGACCCTGACCGGCAGTGCAACCTTTCCCAATGTGACGTTCGCCTCGCTTGGCCTGAAGGCGGGGCAATATGTCTATACCTCCCCCGCCAATCAGACCATCACGGTCAATATCGGCAAAGACGGGCATGTCGGCGCGGTACCTGAGCCGGTTTCCTGGGCGGTCACGACGCTGGGCTTCGGCGTAATCGGCGGAGCGCTCCGCCGACGGAACAGGGTTTCGGCCCACTTCCATTTCACCTGATCGACGTTCCAATATTTAATCGAAGCCGCTGGTCAAACGACCGGCGGCTCTTTGATCCTTCGATGTCCGCTTCCCACCGGTTGCGGACCTCAGCATCATTCGCCGCCGAGCAGGGTCATGTGGACCGCCCTTGGACGGCGGAATGGCGGAGCGGGAGGGATTCGAACCCTCGATACGCTTTTGACGTATACTCACTTTCCAGGCGAGCGCCTTCGACCACTCGGCCACCGCTCCATTCCGCCGGAGGGACGCGCCCTATCGTGGGGGAAAGGGTTTCGCAAGGCGGCGCGGCTGTGGCAGGCTGAATCCCATGAAATCTCTGGTCCTCCCCCTGATCGCGCTCGCCACGCTCGCCGCCGCGCCGCCGCCTCCCAAAGCGGCGAAGCCGCCGACGCTCGCCGATATCGTCAATGCCGCGAAGCCAGGCGAATGGCAGCGGGTCGATCCGCAGGATCTGATGCTGATCGATCTGGCCGACGGCAGCCGCGTCGCTATCGCGCTCGCACCGGCGCTGGCGCCGTTGCATGTCGCCAATATTCGCGGGCTGATCCGCGCGCGCTGGTTCGACGGCGGCGCCATCTATCGCGTGCAGGATAATTATGTCGTGCAATGGGGGCAGGGCGATGACGACAAGAAGCCGCCCAAGGGACTGGATGCGCCGCTGCCCGCCGAATATGACCGGCCCGCCGCCGGACTTCCCTTCAAGCCTTTACCCTATCGCGACACGTTCGCGCCCAAGGTCGGCTATAGCGGCGCCTTCCCGGTCGCCGCCGAGAAGGACCGCGCGTGGATGACGCATTGCTACGGCATCGTCGGCGTTGCGCGCGACCTCGCTCCGGATACCGGCAACGGCGGGGAGCTTTATGCGGTGCTGGGGCACAGTCCGCGCCAGCTCGACCGCAACATCGCTTTGGTCGGGCGCGTGCTCGACGGCTTCGAGCATATGACCGCGCGCCCGCGCGGTACCGGCGCGCTCGGTTTCTATGAGAAACCCGAGCAGCGGATCGCGATCAAGAGTGTGACGCTCGCCGCCGATCTGCCGGTCGAGGGACGCCCGGCCTATGAATGGCTGCGGCCTGAAACTGCTAGCTTCGCGTCATGGCTGCACCTCAAGGCCAATCGACACGACGATTTCTATCAGCGCCCGGCGGGCGCGATCGACCTGTGTAACGCTCTGCCCCCGGTGCGGCCCGTGAAACCTGCCCCGAGCGGCGCCGAAAGAGGCTGACCGTGGCGTTGTTCGGATGGCGCAAGAAGGTCGAGATCAAGCCAGCCCGGCCGCCCGCGTCGCTGCCGCTGGGGCAACGCGTCTATGCGATCGGCGACGTGCATGGCCGGTTCGATCTGCTGCAGGACCTGATCGGGCGGATCGAGGTGGACAATGCCGCGCGTGCGCCGACCAATGTCCATGTCGTGATGCTCGGCGACCTGATCGACCGTGGGCCGCAGTCGCGCGAGATCATCGACTATTTCCTGCGCGGTGCACCCCGCTTCGCGCGCTGGCATTTCATCATGGGCAACCACGAAGAGATGCTGCTCAAGTTGATCGACCAGCCGGATTCGGCGCTGATGCCGCAATTCCTGCGCTTTGGCGGGCGCGAGACGTTCGAAAGCTATGGCGCGCCGCAACGCGTGCTCGACACGCCAGATCTCTATTCGCCCGATACGTTGCTCTTCAACGTTCCCGAAGAGCATCGCGATTTCATGCGGCAGATGGAGGATGGTATTCTGGTCGGCGACTATTTCTTCACGCATGCCGGCATCCGTCCGGGCGTGGCGCTCGACCAGCAGGAGCAATATGATCTGCGCTGGATCCGCAAGGATTTCCTCGACAGCGACGCCGATCATGGGATGATCGTGGTCCACGGCCACACCGTGCTGAACGAGGTGGAGGTGCGGTGCAACCGGATCGGAATCGATACCGGCGCTTATGCCAGCGGCAGGCTGACTGCGCTGGGGCTGGAAGGCACCGAGCGATGGTTCATCCAGACCGAAGGGGAGCGGGGGCATTGAATTCCGTGCCCTTCAGGGCGCCGGCAAAAGCATCTTCAAGACGCGTGAGCGTCGCTCCGAACGACTCCGGCGCGATCGGGCAATCCCCTTGCCCTGCAAGGCCTTGGCGGATGGGCTTGCCGCTTGGGTTGACGGCCAAGCCTATGCTAACGTGAATTAGCAAACGTCCAAAGTGGCGAGGCGAAAGGGAGGTCGGGCGCCCGCACACTGCCCGGGGTGAAGGTGTCGCAATGTCCGCGAAGTCCTGGGCCGATGTGACCCTGGCTCTGCCACGGTCCGTAAAACGTGCACTCGCGCTCGCGATGGACGCCGGCTTGTGCGCGCTGTCGGTGTGGGTCGCTTATTATCTGCGGCTCGGCGTCTGGATCGATATCTCAACCGATGGCCGCCTGCCGCTGATCGCGGCGATGGCCATGGCTTTGCCCATCTATATCGCCACCGGCCTCTATCGGATGATCTTCCGCCATGCCGGCACAACCGCTTTTCTCTCCGTGCTGCGTGCCAACCTTCTCTACGGTCTCGGTTATGCCTCGCTATTCACTTTCTACGGCATCGCCGGCATCCCGCGCACAGTCGGCTTGATCCAGCCACTCCTGTTGTTCCTGTTCGTCGGTGCTATGCGTGCTGTGGTGGGCCAGTGGCTCGGCGGCGCCTATCGTAGGATTCTGCGCGACCATAGCGCGTCGAATGTGCTGGTTTATGGAGCGGGATCGTCGGGGCGGCAGCTTGCCGCAGCGGTGGCGGGCAGTCGGCAGATGCGGGTCGTGGGTTCCCTGGATGATGACGCCTCGCTTCAAGGCGGCAATATTCTCGGTCTGCCGGTTTATTCGCCCAACCGGCTCGAAAGCCTGATCGCGCGGCTGCACATCGCGGATATCGTGGTCGCGATGCCGTCGGCGTCACGCCGGCGCCGCAAGGAGGTGCTCGAACGGCTGCGTGCGGCGGGCGTCAGCGTGCGAACCCTCCCAGGACTGATCGAGCTCGCGCAGGGCAAGGTTCACGCGAGCGACATTCGCGAGTTGGAGATCGAAGATCTGCTCGGACGCGACAGCGTCCCCAGCGACGGAGCGCAATTACGCGATCTGTTTACCGGCGGCTGCATCGCCGTGACCGGCGCCGGCGGTTCGATTGGCGGCGAATTGTGCCGTCAGATATTGGCGGGCTTCCCGGCGACCTTGCTGCTGATCGATTCATCCGAATTCGCGCTTTATGCGATCCACGGCGAATTGGAGGGGCGATTGGCGCCTGACCAGAATTGTCGCATCATCCCCTTGCTGGGCTCCGTCACCGACGAATCGCGTATGCGTGAGATCCTCGCTGCCTGGCGGCCCCAGGTCATCTATCATGCCGCGGCCTATAAGCATGTGCCATTGGTCGAGCATAATCCGATCGAGGGCGCTCGTAATAATGTGATCGGCACGTGGGTGATGGCCCGTCTGGCCGACGAATATCAGGTCGCACGTTTTATATTGGTGAGCACCGACAAGGCCGTGCGGCCGACCAACGTCATGGGCGCGACCAAGCGCCTGGCCGAACTGGTCTTGCAGGCGCTCGCCGCCACGTCGCGCGATACCTGCTACGCAATGGTGCGCTTCGGCAACGTGCTCGGCTCGAGCGGGTCGGTCGTGCCGTTGTTTCGCCAGCAGATTCGCGATGGTGGGCCGGTGACGATCACCCATCCCGACATGACGCGCTATTTCATGACGATACCGGAGGCGGTGCAACTCGTTCTGCAGGCCGGCATCATGGCCCAGGGGGGAGAGGTGTTCGTCCTCGATATGGGCGAGCCTGTCCGGGTTCTCGATCTCGCGCGCAACATGATAGAATTGTCAGGGCTGACGATCCGATCGGCCGAGAATCCGGAAGGCGATATCGAGATCGAGATCATCGGGCTGCGGCCCGGCGAAAAACTGTTCGAGGAATTGCTGATCGGAGACAATCCGGTCGCCACCGCGCATCCACGCATCATGATGGCGAGCGAGGATTGTCTTCCCTGGAAGACGCTGCACCTTCGGCTTCATCACCTGGTTGAGATGGTGGAGCGGCGGGATGCGAATGCGGTACGCGCACTGCTGATCGAACTGGTGCCGGAATATCGCGCCGGCGTGCTCACCGATTGGGTGACCTCGGCCGTTGCAGGCTCGAACGACGAAGGAGTAGTGCCGCTGCGTAGACCCAGGGCCGCCAAGGATCTGCCGAGCCGCGTGGCCTCCTGATCTAGCTTGTTGTTTTCCCATGATTTCCGAGTCGCTGGGTAACGCTACTCGGCGCGAAACCGCTCTACCGCGGCACGCCTGCGGTCGATCCCCGCACGATCAATTCATACGGCATGAGCCGGTGCTCCAGCGCCTTTCCCGCGCCTTCCATGATCTGGACCAGGGCGTCGGTCGCTGCCTGAGCCATCGCACGAATGGGCTGGCGGATGGTGGTGATGCGGGGCCAGACCGTGGTCGCGAACTGGCTGTCGTCAAAACCGGCCACCGACAATTCGCCGGGCACGGCCATCCCGAGCTCGCCCGCGGCGACGATCGTGGCCGCGGCCATGTCGTCATTCTGCGCGAAGACCGCTGTCGGCCGGTCGGGTCGGTTGAGCAGCATGCGCGCCGCCTCCAGGCCGCTTTCGAAGGTATAGAGGCCAGGCGCGACCAGGCTGGGATCGATCTGCAACCCGGCCTCGCCCATCGCCCAGCGGAAACCTTTCGTACGTTCATTGGTCGACGAATGGGTCGGATCACCCAGAATGACGGCGATCCGGCGATGGCCGAGATCGATAAGGTGGCGAGTGATGTCCGCCGCCGCCGAATGATCGTCCATGCCGACCGAAGGAGCGATCTGGCCCGCACCGACATTGTCGGCAGGCGCGATCCGCACCATCGGGATGTGCGCCGCCAGGAGATCGTTCACGATCTCGGCATTGTCGCAGATCGGCGAGGTGAGGATCACCCCGCCCACGCCGGCGGCGCGAACCATCGATACGGTGCTCTTGCCGCCCATCCGCCATGAATCCTCGCATGGCACGACCAGCAGTCGCCATTTTTCGCCACGCAGCCGATCGAGGCTGCCGCTCTGCAGGCCCAGGATATAGTTCGCACAGGGATTGTCGTAGAGCAGGCCGATCAGGAACGACTTGCGCCCTGCCAGGCTGCGCGCCGCGATGTTGGGATGATAGTCGAGGTCCGCAACCGCCTGGAGCACGCGCTGGCGGGTCTCTTCGCGGACATTGGGTTCCTCGTTGAATACGCGCGAGACGGTCTTGATCGACACGCCGGCAATCTCAGCCACATCGGAGATTGTTGCAGGCGCGCGCGGCGGGCTCATGTCATTCACGGCGGTTAAAAGGCTGACGCCTTTCCCTCTTGGCGGAGCCGAGCAGGGTGGCTCCAGGCCGCCTTCTTAACAGTTGTGAGCGATAACAAAAAGGCCGCCCGGATCGGATCCGGACGGCCTGTTTGCACCATTTTGCCGTGTATCAGGCCTCTTCAGCCGACTCCTCAGCGGTTTCGGCGGCAGGCGCCTCGGCTGCGATCTCGCCGGGCTCGGCGTTGGGATCGTAAGCCTCGGTGAAGCCCGCCTCGTCGCGCTCATAGAGCGACGCCATGACGTCGACGCCCTGCGACTGCAGCTCGGCTTCTTCGGGCGAGCGGGCAACGTTGACCTTCACGGTCACCGAAACCTCGGCGTGAAGCGCGACACGCACCTCGAACAGGCCGATCGTCTTGATCGGCTTGCCGAGAACGATCTGGCTCTTCGCGACCTTGGCGCCGGTCTCGGTCAGTGCTTCCGCGAGATCGCGGGCCGAAACCGAACCGTAGAGCTGACCGCTGTTCGATGCCTGACGGATCAGGATCACGGTCTTGCCCTCGACGCCCTTCGAGTCCTTTTCGGCCTCCGCACGGCGAGTGGCATTCTCTGCCTCGATATTGGCGCGGTTCGCTTCGAAGACCTTCTTGTTGGTCTCGTTGGCGCGCAACGCCTTCTTGTTCGGCAGCAGATAATTGCGAGCGAAGCCGTTCTTCACGGTGACGACGTCGCCGATTGCGCCGAGTTTCTCGACGCGTTCAAGCAGGATCACGTCCATGTGCGCGGTCCTTTCTTACTTAACGATGTAGGGAAGCAGCCCGATATGACGGGCGCGCTTGATCGCCTGGGCGAGTTCGCGCTGCTTCTTGGCGGATACCGCGGTGATGCGGCTCGGGACGATCTTGCCACGCTCGGACACGAAGCCCTGCAGCAGACGAACATCCTTATAGTCGATCCGGGGAGCGTCCTTCGCGGAGAAGGGGCAGCTCTTGCGGCGGCGGAAAAAGGCTCGGGCCATCTGTCTCTATCTCCTTACGCGGCCATCTCGTCGCGGTCGTCGCGACGGGGGCGGTCGCCCCGATCGCCCCGATCGCCACGCTCACCACGGGCGCGATCGCGCTCGCCACGGCGCATCATCGCCGACGGGCCATTCTCAAGCTCGTCGATGCGGACGGTCATGAAACGGATGATGTCTTCGTTGATGTTGAGCTGGCGCTCGAGCTCGGCGACGACGCCGGTCGGGGCGTCGATTTCGAGCATCACATAATGCGCCTTGCGGTTCTTCGCGATGCGATAAGCCAGGCTGCGCAAGCCCCAGGTTTCGGTCTTTACGACCTTGCCCTTGCCGTCTTCGATAATCTTGGTGGCCATTTCGGCCAGTGCATCCACTTGCGCCTGCGCCAGATCCTGGCGCGCAAGGAACACATGCTCGTACAGAGCCATAGTCCATTTCTCCTGCCGATCGCTGACGTAGCCCCATGCCACGCCCCTCCGGCTGTCGTGCAAAAATCAAACCGGGCGAAAGGCACGCGGCCCTCGCCCGGATGGCGGGCCCTATGGCGGAGAATCCGTGCGGAAGCAAGCTGGATCCGATCGACGAAGGGTGCCCGCCGTCTCGCCCGAACCTCCCGCATCGAATCCGCTATTGATATTCCACGGATATGACGAAGCTGCCGCTATAATTGCCGCCGGCTTTATCCGACGCCAAGGTGAAGCTTCCGCCGACCCCGATCGACGCCGTGCCAGCGCCGCCCAACGAACCGTCCAGCGTCTGCATGCCACTGGCAGTGGTGGTAAGTGTCACCGTGATCGGATCGCCGGGACCCGTCATGGTGAACGTCGCCGGCACGGATACCGAATAGGCCTGGCCGCCCTCTCCGGTGACGGTGTAGGTGGCGCGATGCGGGCCGGAGCCGATTCCGATCACCCCGTCGCCGCTGAGAATGCGATCGCCTGTCGCGGCATCTATGGAGACTGTTCCGCTGCCCGAGCGCGGGCGGGTCACCGTTCCGAACGCAAGGTCCGCCGTCCCGGCCAATGCGATCGGGCGGAATACGGCCGCACTGCCCGAGCCGATCTGCGCGATGGGCATACCGGACGGGGTGAATTGCGCGCTGACCTGAAAGGATGTGGCCGCCACGCCCGTGGCGGCCGCGCTTTCATCCCCCAGGATCGGGAAATCCGCGCCGACGTAGAAGGTTCGGCTGTCGTTGGTGCCGATCGGCCCGATCGTGAATGTCACCGTGCCGGTGCCCGACGGCCCCGCCTTCACTTGTGCGGAAAGCGCGCTGATCGTGAAATTGCCGAGCGCGCCTGCGCGGCCGGTCGGGGATCCGATCGCCGTGATGGTGATCGCGACGTCGCTCGTCGCACACAGTGGGTCGGATCCGCAGCCGATCGCGACCAGCGACCGGGCGCTGCCGGCGCCGAGGCGCGAGCCGCCGCCGGATCGGGACACCGCGCCGCTACTCGCCGAAATTTGAAACACGGTTGTTCCGATCGTGGCGGAGGTGACGTTTCCGAGCGCCATCCCGGCGATCGGGTCGATCGACAGGCTTTGTGCATCGGCCGCCACCGCCAGCATGGCCCAGGCAAGGATCGACACGGACCGGCGATCAAGGCGCATCGGGGCCCTCGAATTTGATTTCAGCGTTGAGTTCGCCACGGGGGCCGTCGTCGCCGACCGTCACGCTTGCCCCGGTTGCGAGGCGCATGTGCAACCGCTTCGCCTGGTCGGCGTCCAGCTCCAGCTGGTAGGTTCCGGGGCGGACATTCTCGAACAAGGCGCTGCCGTCATATTCGGTTGTGGCGAGGATCGGAGGCGAGCCCTCGCGCGCGAGCCGAATCCGTACCGCCGCCACGCCGGTCCGCTTGCCGCCGACATCCAGCCAGATGTGAGCGAACACTTCCTCGGAAAGGTTGAGCGCATAGGGAATGGCCAGCACCTTCCCCGGCCGTGGCGACAATTCGATATCCTGTGGCGGACTGCCGACGAAGAAGGCGTCGATGGCGTCGCTGTTGGCGTGGAGCGTCGTGGTCGCATTGTCTCCCAGACCGGTTACGAAGGCGCGCCCGTCGCGATCCGTGATCGCCTGGCGCTCGCCGCCATCCAGCACGACCCCCGGCACCGGCTGCTCGCCAATGTCGAACGCGCCATTGCCGTTGCGATCCATGAACGCGACGAACGAGGCGCTGCCGCCCGATGCGACCCCGGGCCGCGTCAGCCGCGTTCGGCTCATCAATGGATCGCGCGCAATTCCGAACGCGAGGCGCATTCCCAATCGCCATCCTGCCTTGATCGCATAGTCGCCGTTTAGCGACAGGTCGGCAAAGGGCAGCCGGAAGACCAGCGCGGCCTGCGCGTCGAAATCCTTCGCGGGCCCGAAATTGCGCCCGACTCCCAGCCGCAGGCCGGTGCTGTTCGAAAGACTGCGATCGGCGGTTATGGCAAGCGCGGCGAGGCGGGTGCGAGGCGCGACATCGAGATTGGCGACCGCGCGGATCTGCCATTTATAGGCAAAATAGCGGGCGGCGGCGAGATCCGCGGTGAGCTGTTCGCTGGTGGCGGCGGTCGGCAGGCGGTCCCGGCGATAGTCCAAGCCTGCGGATACCAGAGTTCGCGCGAAGACCGTCGACGCGCGGGCGAACCCGATCCAGTTCGACCCGCCATCCGCGAATTGCGAACGCTGCGCATCGAGCGAAATCGGGATGGCGCTCCGGAATGCGCTGAGGCTGAAGTTCAAGTCGATCGAAGAAAAACGCGCCAGGGCGCGCACGCCATCGAACAGGGCATTATTCTCGTCGACGAACCCGCCCGAATATTCGATTTCGCGCGCGGTCACCGAAACGCCGGATATTTGTGCTGCCGCGCCAAGCGAAGCCGCCGATCCGCCGGCGAAATCGTGTGCATAGTCGCCCAGCAAGGCGATGCCGAACAAGGATCCGCGCGCGCCTGCTGTTACCACTTCGCGCTGCCGGCCGGAGAAATCGGGGTAGAGCGCGGCGCCGCCGACCAATGTGAGCGTATCGCGCAGTCCATACGCGGCGTTGGCGACCAGCCGGAGACCGCCGTCGCCTTTACCAGCGGTCGGCTCGACCGTCGGATCAAGTTCGATAACGGACCGATTCTGCTGGACGACACCGAGCTCAAACGTCGCTTTCCCACGTTCGAGTTCGCCCCCGCCCACATTGATGATGCGCGTTTGTTCGGTGCGTTCGCCCTGGGGACCGTAAAGGACGATGCGCAGCACGTTGACGCCGCGGCTGAGCGGTACGTCCACAAATTCGTAACGGCCCTCCACCGGAATCCGCTGACCGCTGCGCAGGACGTCGTTCACATAGAGCTCGACCTCATATCCAATCGGCAATTCGCCCCGCAAGGTGATCCGCTGGAACACGCTCGCCTGACCAAGCGGTGCGGTCGTGAAGGAGAAGCCGCGTCCGCTGGCGCTGCGCGGACCGACCGGCATCAGCGGAGTGTAGACGTCTCCCGCCGCGGCGTAGGTGGCATGCAGCGGGCCGAGCAGGGCGCCGTCGCGCGAGCGTCGATCGAACTTGATCCTGGCGGTCGAGGCATGACCCGTATCGTCGGACCCGAGATAGCCGGTGAAGCCGGTGTGCAGCACGTCGCCGGCCGCCCGGATATCGTAGCGGCGCGTCGTGAGGCCGGTCAGGCTGTCATGACCGGTTTCGAGCGCGACATCGACCGCCGGCTGCGAAAGCATCGCATAGGGCGACGGGATCCTGAACGGCGGTCGTCCTTCGCTGCCAGCGCCGCTTAGCTGCTGTCGCCGCTTTTCCCGTTCCGCCGCGGCCTGGATCGGCAACGTCTCGGTCGCGGTGAGCTGTAGCTCGAGATCCTCGGCATCGACATGGATGCGCAACGGCAGCAATTTCTCCGCCACCGATGCGCGCAGGTAGATTTCGGTCGGGCTGATGCCGACATCGCCTTCCTGGAGCGGCACATTGCGTCCACCGGAACGAGCGATCCCGGCGGCCAGGTCCACCATCAGCGAACGGCGCGATTCCCCCAGCGTGCCGGTCGCGCGTTGGTCAGCGGGCGATACCGTCACGTCGAGTTCGAGCAATCGTGCCAGCTCGCCGACCGGCAGGAAGGGATCGGTCGTGTCGCCATAGGCGCCCAATGTCTCGGTGATCGTGGCGCCATCCAGACGTACGGCGAACAGCAACAGCTCGTCCTGACTGAACGTGCGCGCTTCGATCGAGCGCGCCTGCGTGACGATCAATGCCGGCGCAGCGGCCGGCGCCGGGGCCGCGACCGCCGCGAGAAGCACAGAAACCGAGCCGAACACGATCAGGGCGCCTCAAGGGAGGTCCTCGCCAATACCGTACCGGGATGGCCGTCATCGTCGGTGAAGGTGATGGTCAATTTCTCGCCGGGATGCGGCCGGCGCTTCAGCATGACCTGGAGCGATCGGCGCTCGATCTCGGGATAAACGCCGACGCCGCGCGCGAGGCCAAGCGTTTCCTCGCCCTTCCAAGGTTATCGCTGGAACCTTGCGCGGCGGCCCGCTCGGCTCGAGCCGAGCGTCGGCGTCGCCCAATCGGGGTTCGTCGAGACGTGCGCGCGCATCGATCGGTGCGGTCCGGACGATGACTGGGATGCTTATCGCGACCGCGGACCGGACGCGGAATAGCATCTGTCCGGATTGCACCGCTGCAGCCTGATCCGCGGTCAGCCCGGTATCAGGGGGCGGAATATTGGTGACGGTCAGATGCGTTCGGTATTCCGTCGCCGAGGCTGCGGCGGAATCAGAGCCGGGGCTGGGGGGCGCCGCGCGCAGCCGGATCGTTTGCCCCTTTCCGGGCGCTAACGTTATGCGGTGTGGAGTAACGATCACCATCTCATGCGCGGAATGCAGCAAATCGGCGATCGCCTTGCCCGAGGGCGTCGCGGTCGCCAGATCGACCGCCTGGATTTGCCCGTTGGGCAACATCACGCGATCCACCAGCGCAATATCGAAAGACGTGGCGGCGTCACCCTGGTTGAAGACGAAAACGGTCGCCGTCCGCGTCGCACGGTCCAGTGTCACGCGCCGAGGCGTGAGATTGAGGTTAACGCCGATGGTTGGCGCGGCGATCGCAGGCGGCGGGGCCGCCGCCTGCGACCGGGCGGGTCCGGCCAGCAGCAGGGCTGTCGCCAATCCCACTGACAGTCCTGACCATGCAAAGCGGCACCGGCCGCATCCCCCCCGCATCTTGTCCGCTCCGCTCCATTTCGCGCCAACCCCCCTGGGCTCGCGGCAGGTCAATTGTATTGAATGACGATCAGCATCACGTCGTTTTGCCCCGCGCTTCCCGGCTGCGGGCCGTTGGCGCCGACGCTGGTTGCGATGACGTTGGGAGCGGCCATCGCGCCGGCACCTGCCAGCGGGCTGACCACGGTGGGCAGGCGCACATCCGCGCTACCGCCACCGCCGACGTTCAACGACCGCGGAAGGCTGACCGATGTCACCGCCTGCGCCGGTCCGCTCACGGTCAGCACGACGTTGGTTTGTGACAAAACGTCCAGAACGACATTTGCCCCGGTCGATGAGGCAGCCGACTCGATCGTGACGCTTCCTGTCGTGACCGATTGGCCTTCCGCCGGGGTGGCGAGCGCAAGGATCGCGCCCACCACCGCCGCGATTAACGCGCGAGACGATGCCGGTTTCGATGTCGGCCGCACTCAGGCGCTCACTGGTACGCTACGCTGACGTCGAACGTGCCGGTGTAGGCCGCCGGAGTTGTGGTCGAGCTTACCGGGAAACTGCCGCCGACGTTCAGCGCTGAGGCGCCTGCGGTGCCGATCGTCTGGTCGAGCGTGACGGTTCCGCCGCTCAAGTCCGAGCTGAGCGTGACGGTCAGAGTGTGGCTGCTGCCGTCCGACATGTCGAAGCTCGCCGGAACGGTCACGGCGACGACCTGCCCGCCCTCGCCGTTGATTGTATATTTGGCGCGACTGGCGGTCCCGGCGGCGAGCGTCCCGGTGCCGGTGACTCCGACCGTGTCGGAACTGGCGGTCAGCGTGACGGTGCCACTTCCGGTCGTGGGTTTTACGACCCGAGCGAAGGCAAGGTCGGCAGTCTTGGTGATCGTGACCGGGCGCAGAATCGTGGTGGTGCCGTTGGTCGTCACGCTCGAAGACTGCGCCGATGCCGCGCCGGCACATGTAACGGCCAGCACAGTGGCGAGAATGTAGATGTTCGTTTTTTGCATATTGCCCTCCCGGTAATGAAGTCTCGAAGTCGATTAAGCGGCGTGGTCACCCTCGTGTTTGAGGCTGTTCCAATATGATTTTGCCTCCCCGGTCCGGTCGATCCATGACGGCTCACACGGAACGGCACGCGATTGCGCGGGCGGTGACGATGTTTGCTGCCGGATGAGGCGGCGGATCTCACGCGCATCGCGAATACTGATCCGGTAACCGATGCCCCAGACGGTCTCGATCACGTCGGCCAGTCCTTCGTCGGCCAGCTGTGCGCGGATTTGGCAGACATAGACCTTGATGACGCGGGTCGAATTCGTGCTCGCGCGGCAAAGCTCCGCCAACTCGTCCTTGGTGCAGACGCTTCCGGCCTTGCGCAGCAACGCTTTCAGAATCAGGTGTTTACGGCCCGACCGATACAGGTCCGCAGGCTCAAAGATCGGCATCTGCTCGTTGCGACGCGTCAGGTCGATCAGACTGCCGACCATGGCCCGCGCCCTGCCAAGATCGAGCGCCGCGTTGTCAGGGTCGAGCACCGCTTGCAGCCGCTGCAGCGTCGCGCGCAGTGGGTCGCCGTCCTCGGTCAGCGCGTCGATCGGGATGGTTCTCGCCATCTGGTAATTCATTGGAAATTCTCCGCCATGGTGCGTCTCGGCACCGCGGTGAGCAGGGCGACCGCGCCCTCGGCGCGCCGCCGCGTGCGGTCGCCAACCAGAGTCATTTGATACGCCACGGCGATCACCCTCCACACAGCTTGAAAAGCCCGTAAAGCGCGACCCACAATGCTCCGCTCAGCGGGATCGCGAACACGAAACCCCGCGCGAAGGCAGGGTTGCGTTGGTCAGCCGGGGTCATCGGTTCGATGACCCCGATCTGCCACTCGTCGGGTTGCCGGGCCGATCGGGTCACGTTGACCGGAGCGAGATAAGGGACCCGCAAAGCGGGATCGCGTTCGCTCATGATCGTGCGCGCATGCCGCTAAACGCCGAGATTTTCCGGGATGCCGTGCGTGCCGTCATCGTCGCCCCCATCGCTGCGGGCGTGCCTGCCCCTCAGCGTTGAGACGAAATAGTCAAAAATGTAACAATTCAGGCTGGATATGGAGGATGTAACAATCTTAATGTCGGCGGTGAGTCGACGCGAAGGGGCAGATACATGTCGTTGTCGGTCTATGACGGTGGGGGACGGCGCAAATATCTGACGCGGTCCGAAACCGATCAATTCCTCGCTGCCGCCCGGCAGCGCTCCGCGCTGGTCTACGGGTTTTGCTGGTTCATCACCACGACCGGGTGCCGCATATCCGAGGCACTATCGGTGACACCGGCAAGCTTCGATTTTGAAGCCCAGCAGGTTGTCATAGAAAGCCTCAAGAAGCGCGAGAAGCGCATCTTCCGTGCCATCCCGCTGCCTGCCACCTACTTGAATTGGCTCAAGAAAAGCCTGGGGCACGAGCTATTCGGGACGCAGCGGCTCTGGCCCTGGTCTCGCATGACGGCGTATCGGCGGATCACGGAGGTCATGGAAGCGGCGCACATTCGTGAGGGCTGCGCCTCGCCGAAGGGATTGCGTCATGCCTTCGGCGTCAGGGCAATACAGTCAGGTGTGCCGCTCAATCTCGTGCAGCGATGGCTCGGCCATGCCGACATGAAAACAACCGCGATTTACACGAGCGCGATGGGTCCGGAGGAGCGGGCCATTGCTGCCCTGACGTGGCTCGATCAGGATGGAGGCCACGAACCGTTGCCCAATCGGTTGATCGGTCCCGGCGCGATCTCAGGGCTACCCCCTCTGCAGGCCAATCGACACCGATCCGGAATTCCGCGAAATTTTAGAAGGACTTAGAAAAACCCCAAAACGGATCAATTGTGGGGAGGAATTTATGAATTAAATCAAATGCCTTCTTGCGCGCTGTTACAATTTTGACTATTTTGTCACAGCTTTTATCACGCGAACTCATATACTTACTACTCTACTGATTGCCCTGGTCCGTCTCCGGATCAGGAAGGGGTGAACGGTTGATGTGCCCCCGCACGGATCGGCATTACTTCATGCTTTGTTCTTGGAGTTGTCTTGCCAGCGTGCAGAAATGGCCCTGTGTCGTTACGGATCGCGCCTGAACAGAACATTCTCGTAATTGTTCCAGCATGAGGCGGTGAAGCGTCACGCTAGCGCGCCGATTTGGTAGCGGTACCATGATCCCGTCGTCACGCAAGAGGAAGCATTTGGCGCCACCGCCGCACGCTGGCCGATCGGTTACCGCTTGGTCTCGCGGGAGCACGGCGCTTGGCAAGTGGTCACGATCCCCTTAGGCAGCCGGCCCAAGCGAGAGATAGAGAGGATCATGCGCGCTTTCATTTTTCCCGGACAGGGTAGTCAGGCCGTGGGCATGGGCGCGGAGCTTGTCGCCGCGAGCGCCGTCGCGCGCGCCGTGTTCGAAGAGGTTGACGACGCGCTTGGCCAGACATTGTCGCGGATCATGGCGGAGGGGCCTGCCGACGATCTGACCCTCACCGAAAACGCGCAGCCGGCGATTATGGCCAATGCGCTTGCGGTGCTGCGCGTGCTCGAAGGCGAGGGCGGGGTTCGGCTGGCCGACAAGGCCGATTTCGTCGCCGGCCACTCGCTGGGCGAATATAGCGCGCTGTGCGGCGCGCAGGCCTTCGATCTTGCGACCACCGCACGGCTGTTGAAGCTGCGCGGCCTGGCAATGCAGGCGGCGGTCCCGATCGGCGTGGGCGCGATGGCGGCGCTGCTGGGGGCCGATTTCGCGCTTGCCGAGTCGATCTGCGCGGCGGCGGCCGAGGGCGAGGTGTGCCAGGCCGCCAACGACAATGGCGGCGGTCAGGTAGTGATCTCGGGCCATAAGGCCGCGGTCGAGCGTGCGATGGCGATCTCGAAGGATCGCGGGGTCAAGCGCGCAATTCCCTTGCCCGTTTCGGCGCCCTTCCATTGCGCGCTGATGCAGCCGGCGGCCGACGCGATGGCCGAGGCGCTTGCCGGAGCCGAGGTGCGCGCGCCTTTGGTGCCGGTTTATGCCAACGTCACCGCGGCGCCTGCCTGCGATCCGAACGAGATTCGCGACCTGCTCGTCCGGCAAGTCACCGGCACGGTCCGCTGGCGCGAAAGCATCGAGGCGATATGGGCGGCGGGTGTCACCGATTATGTCGAGTTCGGCGCCAAGGTGCTCGGACCGATGGTCAAGCGCATTGTCCCCGACGCCAATGTGGTCAGCCTGGTGGGCATGGCCGACATCGAAGCCTTCGCGGCCACGCTCTAAAAGGAGAAAGACATGTTCGATCTTTCCGGCATGACCGCCCTGGTCACCGGCGCCTCGGGCGGAATCGGTTCGGCCATCGCCGGGGCGCTTGCCGCGCAGGGCGCGCAAGTGGCGCTTTCGGGCACGCGCCAGGAGGCGCTGGATGCGGTGAAGGCCGAGATCGGCGGCAATGCCGTCACCGTGCCGGCCAATCTTTCGGACAAGGATTCGGTCGAGGCGCTGATTCCCGCCGCGCTCACTGCGCTTGGCGGCAAGATCGACATTCTCGTGAACAATGCCGGCATCACGCGCGACAATCTCGCGATGCGTATGAAGGACGAGGAGTGGGATCAGGTGATCTCGGTCAACCTGGAGGCGGCCTTCCGCCTGATCCGCGCCGCGAGCCGGCCGATGATGAAGGCGCGTTTCGGGCGGATCATCTCGATCACGTCGGTGGTCGGCTGGACCGGCAATCCCGGCCAGGCCAATTATGCCGCGTCCAAGGGCGGGCTCACCGCCATGTCCAAGGCGCTCGCGCAGGAATTCGCCAGCCGTGGGATCACGGTCAATTGCGTCGCCCCCGGCTTCATCGCCAGCGCGATGACAGAGGCGCTCAACGAGCAGCAGAAGGCGACGATATTGACCCGCATTCCGGCAGGCGATCTGGGCCAGGGTTCGGACGTCGGCGCGGCGGTTGCATACCTTGCCAGCCGCGAGGCGGGCTATGTGACGGGCCAGACGATCCATGTTAATGGCGGCATGGCGATGCTTTGATGTACTGAGCACGGTGCCAGCCCGCTCCCCCGCCCAACCTCCCGATCCAGCATATGATATCGGGAGGTTGGGCGGGGGAGCGGTGTGGAGCCGCACCTCAACCGCCTCTTGCGGGACGTAATCCGCGAGGCTAGGGCAACCGTAAATCAGACCTAGGGAAGGTTAAGAACAATGAGCGACACCCCGGATCGCGTGAAGAAGATTGTGGTCGAGCATCTCGGCGTCGAGCCCGAGAAGGTGACCGAAGACGCCAGCTTCATCGACGATCTCGGCGCGGACTCGCTCGACATCGTCGAGCTGGTAATGGCGTTCGAGGAAGAATTCGGCGTGGAGATCCCGGACGATGCGGCCGAGAAGATCACCACCGTCAAGGATGCGATCAGCTATATCGACGCGCACAAGGCCTGATTTCGGAGGGCTGAGCCCTACGCCTGAAATGGCCAAGCGGCTCTCCGACCCGGTGTCGGGGGGCCGCTTTCGTTTTGAGAGATGAATTTAAGGAGATCGTCATGCGCCGCGTGGTCGTGACCGGATTGGGCCTCGTGACGCCGGTAGGCGCCGACGTCGAGACCGCTTGGAGCAACATCAAGGCCGGTAAATCGGGCGCGGGGCGCATCACGCGCTTCGATCCGTCGGATCAGAAATGCACGATCGCGTGCGAGGTGAAGCCCGCCGACCACCCATGGGGCTTCGACCCCGGCAAGCGCGTCGACCACAAGGTCCAGCGCCAGGTCGATCCGTTCATCGTCTATGGCATCGACGCCGCCGGCCAGGCTTATGAGGATTCAGGCCTTGGCGAGCTCACCTACGAGCAGAGCTGCCGCGTCGGCTGCATGATCGGCTCGGGAATCGGCGGCCTGCCGGGCATCGAGAGCGAGTCGATCGTACGTTTCGAGAAGGGGCCGAGCCGGGTCTCGCCGCATTTCGTGCACGGACGGCTGATCAACCTCATCTCGGGCCAGGTCTCGATCAAATATGGCCTGCGTGGGCCGAACCATGCGGTCGTCACCGCCTGTTCGACCGGCGCGCATGCGATCGGCGACGCGGCGCGGATCATCGCGGCCGACGATGCCGACGTCATGCTGGCGGGCGGCGCCGAGGGCGCGATCTGCCCGTTGGGCATCGCCGGATTCGCCCAGGCGCGCGCGCTGTCGACCAATTTCAACGACACGCCCGAAAAGGGCAGCCGCCCCTACGACAAGGACCGCGACGGCTTCGTCATGGGCGAGGGCGCGGGCATCGTCGTGCTCGAGGAATATGAGCATGCCAAGGCGCGCGGCGCCAAAATCTACGCCGAGGTGATCGGCTATGGCCTTACCGGCGACGCGTATCACGTGACCGCGCCGCATCCGGAGGGCGACGGTGCCTTCCGTTCGATGCAGATGGCGCTGCGCAAGGCGGGGCTGGAGCCCAAGGATATCGACTATATCAATGCGCACGGCACCTCGACCCCGCTCGGTGACGAGCTCGAGCTGGGCGCGGTCCGCCGGCTCCTCGGTGATGCGATTCAGACCGTCTCCATGTCGTCGACCAAGTCGATGATCGGCCACCTGCTGGGCGGCGCCGGCGCGGTCGAATCGATCTTCTGCATCCTCGCGATCCGCGACCAGATCGTGCCCCCCACGATCAATCTCGACAATCCGAGCGAGAGCTGTGAAGGCGTCGACCTCGTCCCGAACGTCGCCAAGCAGCGGCCGGTGAAGGCGGTGCTCAACAATAGCTTCGGCTTCGGCGGCACCAATGCCAGCCTGGTGATGCGCGCGCTTTGATCCGGATCGCGGGGGCGCTAGGGTAGCGCGTGGCCAAAGGTCGTTCCTCTTCGCGCGGCGGGCTTGGATGCCTGTTGCTGATCGTCCTGATCGTGGCCGGGGCAACCTGGCTGACCGTGCACCGCAATTGGACCGGCCCGGGTCCGGCCAATCACCTGACCACAGTGGTCGTGCCGGAGGGGGCCACGCTCGCCGCGGCCGCGCGCGAACTCGAAAAGGCGGGCGCGGTCCGTTCCACCACCGGATTCCTGCGTTTCGCGCGCCGGTTCGGATCGTCCGCGCCGATCAAGGCGGGCGAATATGAGGTCGCGCCGCGCATGAGCGCGAAGGACATCCTGGCGCTCCTGCAGAGCGGCCACACCGTCCAGCGCATGATCACGATCCCCGAGGGCATGCCTTCGATCGAGGTGTTCGAGCGGCTGGCGGGAGAGCGGCTGCTGACCGGGAAATTACCGATCCCGCCCGAAGGATCGGTCCTGCCCGGCACGTACAGCTTCCAGCGTGGCGAACCGCGCAAGGCGGTGTTGAAGCGGATGCAGGACGCGATGACGCAGACGCTCAACCGCCTCTGGATGACGCGCAAGGCCAACAGCGTGGTCAATTCCAAGCTGGAAGCGCTGACGCTCGCCTCGATCGTCGAGAAGGAAACCGGCGTGCCGGAAGAGCGGCCGATGGTCGCGGGCGTCTATTCGAACCGGCTGCGCGCGGGGATGCGGCTCCAGGCCGATCCCACGATCATCTACCCGCTCACGCACGGCAAGCCGCTCGGCCGGCGCATCAAGCTCTCCGAAGTGCGCGCGAAGAACGATTACAATACCTATTCGATGACCGGCCTTCCCGTGGGACCGATCACCAACCCCGGCCGCGACGCGATCGCGGCGGTGCTGGCGCCGGCGCAGACCGACGCGCTCTATTTCGTCGCCGACGGCAAGGGCGGGCATGTGTTCTCGAGTAATCTCAAGGACCACAACGCCAACGTTCAGCGCTATTACAATCTGCGCAAGGCGGCGGGAATGCGATAAGCGCCGGGCTGCGTCTGCTCGCCACGGGAGCGGTCAGCCAGCGGCTGCGGTTCTTGAAAAGCGCTACTCGGCAGAAAGCCAGGCGTCGCTGCAGATCAGAATGAGTTCCCTCCTCGCCGTCGGCTGTGCCAGATGCGCTTCAACGACCGGCCGGTCGCCCACCGGCAGATGACGGATAATTTCAGAGACGCTGCGACATTGTCCTGATCTTGCCAGTTCAAACGCCCGATCGATTGCCGAAATCCTTGCCATCGCCACTCCCTAACGCAAGCGAGCGGCGGAGCGAAGAGCTCTGGTCAAAACGCTGATGTCTCTGTGACCGCTCTGCGCCCGATTCGGTCGTTCAATGTAGGCTCCGAGATCCTGGAAACCGCCATCGAGATTCGACTGTAAGCTGCTGCCGATGTCTGCAAGTGGGCAGAACGCCGTACCGCTCGACGAAGGTTACCCGCTTGGTGGCGGCATTGGTCAGATGATAGGTTCCCGCCCCGCAGCAGAGTGAAGGAAATCCGATGAAGCTACTCGTCACCGGAGCTACAGGGGGAACCGGGCAGGTGATCGTTCGACTTGCGATCGCGCAAGGCCATGCCGTCACAGCGCTCGTCCGGTCCGTCGCCAAGGCGGCGGCGCTCCTACCAGGCGCGACGCTGGTTGAAGGCGACGCGCGTGACGAGGCCGCCATCCTGCGTGGACTGGATGGCTGCGACGCGGTCATCAGCGCGCTCGGGACGCCCATCAGCCCGTTTCGCGAGGTAACCTTGCTGTCGGAAGCGACTGCGGCACTTGTAGCGGCAATGACGCTTCGGCGTGTCACCCGCCTGGTGTGCATCACCGGTGTGGGGGCCGGGAACAGCAGGGGCCATGGTGGATTCTTCTACGACCGGATCTTCCAGCCCCTGCTCCTGCGCAAGGTCTATCAGGATAAGGATCGGCAGGAGGAGGTCGTCAGGGCGAGTGATCTGGCCTGGGTCATTGTTCGGCCAACGATACTGAACGACAAACCGGCGACCGGCCGGATCAGGGCGACCGTCGATCTCACGAACGTGCATGGCGGATCGATTCCGCGCGCGGACGTCGCCGGCTTCGTGCTCGACCAGCTTACGAACGACCAGTGGGTCAGGAAGACTCCGCTGATCACCGCCTCCTGACGCTCGGCCGATTAGCTGGGTGTGAGGGTACGCGCGGCAGCCTCGGCCGTATCTTCTGGACGGGTGTTGAACGCGATCGTTGCGTCGGGCGCCGCCTTGTGAACCGCGTTCACCACCATCTCGAACAGTTCGAGGCGTCCATATGAGAACCGAATAAGAGCTGCCATTCCATGGCTCGGTCCCGCGGCTCGGTATGTTCTATCACAGGGAAGCCTGAGCCTAAGAGGCGGCATGAGGAGCGACATCTTAGAATTCGACATCGAATGGGGGCTTACCGGCCCCGCATACCATCCGCCCGAAACGCAAGTTTGCTTATCCGGTGCGGTGGCCGACTCCGATATCCGCCAGGATCGCCGTGGCTTCAGCGATGAAGCGATCGATGTCCGCCGCCGCCGACGGGATGGCCCGACGCAGGCAGATAAAGCCATGAATCAGGCCGTCCCCCTCGATCAGGCGGACCGCCACGCCTTCCTCGCGCGCCTTTTCCGCATAAGCACGGCCGTGATCGCGTAGCGGATCGAGCCCCGCTACATGGATCAGCAGCGGCACGCCGGGCGCGGCGGGGCCGATCCGGCAATTGTGGCGCGGGTCATCCGGTGGCGCGGCATAGCCTTGGTCGAACCAGTCCATCGCCTCCTCGGTGAGCATGTAACCGTCGCCGAACAGGTCGAAGGAGGGATAATCCTTCCCGCACCCGAAGAACGGATAAATCACCCACTGCGCCACGACCGGCACCGCCGCGGGCCTGCTTGCCAACTGTCGCGCGACGACCACGGCCAGATTGCCTCCCGCGCTGTCGCCGCAGGTGATCAGGGCCGAAACCCGAAACCCGAGCTCGGCCGGGCTTTCCGCCGCCCACCGCGCCGCCGCTTCGGCATCCTCGGGGGCGGCGGGGAAGGGGTGTTCCGAGGATGATTGGGCTTTCGTCGCGGGTGGGGCGACGATCGTAGAGCCGCGCCGGAATCACCTGCCCGTCGGTTTCGATGACAAGATCTCGGACGATCGCGAGCGGTGTCGGATCGGCATCGGCGAGGACGCGCATCCGCACCAGCATCGCGCGCGCCTCGGCGATCGGCAATGCGTTCAAAGGCGGCTGGCCGCTCTGACGCCCGAAGTCGAGGAAGGCAGCGACGTCCGGCCTGATCTGAGGTTGGCTCATGATCGGGCGCTTGAGCCGGACGCCGGCATGACGAGGACCGGCTTCACCACCGCGCCGCTCTTTGACGCCTCGAACGCCTCTTCGATCGCCGAAAAAGGATAGGTTCGCACCAGCTTTTCGAGGGGGAGCTGACCCTGGCGATAATGATCGATCAAGCGGGGAATGAAATTGCGGGGATCGATGCCGCCCTCCACCACCCCGACGACGCGGCGGCCGAGGCTCATCACCGCGGAAAGGTCGAGCTCGATCGGGTGACCTGACGGATAGGCGCCGACCAGGGCCAAAGTGCCGCGCGCGGCGAGCAGCCCGATCGCCTGTTGAGCCAGTATGGGAACGCCGGTCGTGTCGACGATGAAGTCGAAGGGACCTTCCAGACCGGCCAGATCCGTGGCGGTCTGCGTGGCGCCAAGCTCGGTCGCCAGATCGAGCCGTGGGGCATGGCGGTCGAGCACCGCGATCCTGCCCGCGTCCATGATGCTGGCCGCCATCACCGCCGCCAGCCCGACCGCACCGGCACCGAATATGGCGATGGTTTGGCCGGGCTGAAGCCGCAGCGTCTCCATCACCGTCCCCGCGCCCGTCTGGATGCCGCAGCCGAGCGGTGCGAGCAAAGCGAGCGGCAGGGCCGGATCGATCGGCACGACGTTGTCGGCATGCGCCAGCGCATGCGTCGCGAAGGCCGACTGGCCGAATATGTTGGAACCGATCGAACTACCGGCGCGGCGTATCTCGCCTTCGCCCGGCTGGCGCGCGCCGAGGAAGTTACGCGGGACGAATTCGCGGCAATAGCCGGGCTGGTGATCGTCGCAGGCGGGGCAGTGGCCGCAGCTGTGGAAGCTCAGCAGGACGTGATCGCCTGGCTTCACGCTGTCCACGCCGGAGCCGACCGCCTCGACGATGCCCGCGCCTTCATGCCCGAATATCACCGGGAAAGGCACGGGCAGCTCGCCGTCGCGCATCACCATATCCGTGTGGCAAACGCCGCAGGCATGGATCTCCACCCGCACCTGGCCCGGGCCGGGAGGGTCGATATCCACGGCTGCGATCCGGAAAGGCGCGCCGGGCGCCTCGACGATCGCGGCCTGAGCGGTCAGGCTCGCCACCGGATCAGAACTTCACGCCGAGGCGCGCATACCATTCGCGCGGGCGATTATAGGTCCCGAAAATGGTGGCGTCGGCAAGATTGGAGCCGCCGGAGGTCAGATAGCGCTTGTCGGTGAGGTTGGTACCGCCGACCGTGACCGACCAACGTCCGCCGGGCTCCTGATAACCGATACTCGCATTGGCCTGATCGCTGGGCACACGGCGCAGCAAATAGGTGCGCTGGGTGTCGTTCCAGGCGCTGGTGGTATGCGTCCAGTCGCCGAGGAAGATCAGCGATCCGCCATTGCCCAGCCGCACTTCGTAACGCGGACTGACGTTGATCTTCCAGTGCGGCGTCTTGGGCAGATCCTGCCCGACCAAAGTTCCCGCCTGTAGGGGATTGGTGCCGCCCACGGCCAACGCCGCCGCCGAAACGCTGGTATAATGCGCATCGACATAGCCGACCGATCCGTTGATCGTCAGGCCATGAACCGGCGCGGCGATCATTTCGAGCTCGAAGCCCTGGATGCGCGCATCGCCCGCATTGGCGATGGTGGGGGACGTGCCGATCTGAATGTTGAGCTGGATGTCCTTGTAGTTAGTGCGGAATGCGGCCGCGTTGAGCTGCAGATGATGGTCCAGCCAGGTTGATTTGGCGCCGACTTCCCAGGTGGTCGCCTTCTCCTCGTTGAAGTCGGGCGCGACGGCGCCTTGCGGATTGGTCAGGCGTGTCGTCCAGCCGCCCGTCTTATACCCCTTGGACCAGCTACCGTAGAGCATGACGTCGCGATCCGGGTGGATCTGCAGCCCGACCTTCGGCGAGAAATTGCTGAAGGTCTTGTGGTTCATGCCGGGCACGTAGACGCGCACCGGATTGGCCGGATCGGGGTAGCCCAGACCCTGCTGGCAGGTGATCACCGGCGCCAGCGGGAAGGGCGCATTGGGCGTGATCGTACCGTTCGCGTCCGCGCAGCCGAACAATTTGTAATTGAAGCCGTTCAGTTCCTGCTGGCCGCCTTCGAACGCCTTCTTCTCATGCGTGTAGCGACCGCCGACGGTGACGCCGATCAGATCGATCGGGCGGTAATCGACCTGGCCGAAGAAGGCGTAATTCTCCGTCTCAAGCCCTTTGGGGCCATCGACCTGAACCTGCCCCTCGGCGAAAGTCACATAATCGTGCAGATTGCCGGCTTCCTTGAAATAATAGGCGCCGAGAACGTAGTTCAGCTTATTGTCGAATGCCTTGCCGAGCAGCTGCAGTTCTTGGCTCAGCTGCCACTGCTTCATGGCGAAGCT
>JAEKMC010000020.1 GCA_019508115.1 Sphingomonas sp. | reverse complement strand
GGTGCGGCGGGCGTGGGCAATGCCACGCGCAATGCGGTGGTCAGCGCCTTCATGCTGATCCTCGGCTCCAACTTCCTGATCACCGCGATGGTGTTCGGCTGATGGTGGCGGCAAGCGTGCCTAAGATATTGCTCGACGACGTCGTCAAGCAATTTGCGGGCAATGTCGTTCTCGATGGCGTCAGCCTGGCGGTTGAACCCGGCGAAAGCCTGGCGATCATCGGCCAATCGGGCAGCGGCAAGTCGGTCACGCTCAAATGCATCCTCGGCCTGCTCCAGCCCGATCGCGGCTCGATCAAGGTCGATGGCGAGGAAGTGATCGGGCTGCATGGGCAGGCGCTCGATCGGATGCGCGCCAAATTCGGCATGCTGTTCCAGGGATCGGCCTTGTTCGATTCGCTGCCGATCTGGCGCAACGTCACGTTCGGCCTGACGCAGGGCCGCCGCACCGACGTTACGCGGATGCGCGCGATCGCCGAAGAGAATCTGGAGCGTGTCGGCCTCGACAAACGCGTGCTCAATCTGCGCCCGAGCGAATTGTCGGGCGGCATGCAGAAGCGCGTCGCGCTGGCGCGCGCGATCGCGCCCCGACCCGAAATCATCTTCTTCGACGAGCCCACCACCGGACTCGACCCGATCCGCGCCGACGTGATCAACGACCTGATCGTCAGCCTGGTCGAGGATCTGGGCGTGACCGCGCTCACCATCACCCACGACATGGCCTCGGCCCGCAAGATCGCGCACCGCGTCGCGATGCTCTACCAGGGCAAGATCGTGTGGATCGGCCCACGCGACCGCCTGTACGACAGCGGCAACCCCTATGTGGATCAGTTCGTTCAGGGACGAGCGGAAGGCCCGATCACCTAAAATCCGATCAGAGAGACCGAGAAGATCGGTTTCTTCGATTAGTCGGCCTTCGTTATGGGAGCGGCACCCGCCCTTCTGAACAATAGGAGACAACCATGCTCGGCCGCGAAATTCCCGACGTTACCTTGAAAACCCGCGTGCGCGACGAGAGCGTCGATGGCCCCAACCCTTTCCGCTGGCAGGACCGCCAGACCGGCGAGATGTTCGGCAAGGGCCGGGTGGTAGTCTTTTCGCTGCCCGGCGCCTTCACGCCGACCTGCTCGACCGAGCAATGCCCCGCTTTCGAACGTCAATATGACGATCTGCGCGCCACCGGTGCGGACGAGGTTTATTGCCTGTCGGTCAACGACGCGTTCGTGATGTTTCAGTGGGGAAAGTCGCTGGGCCTGAGCAAGGTCAAGCTCGCGCCCGACGGATCGGGCGCCTTCACCCGCCGTATGGGGATGCTGATCAACAAGGATCATCTCGGCTTCGGCATGCGATCCTGGCGTTATGCGATGGTGATCGACGACGGCAAGATCGTCGCCTGGTTCGAGGAGCCGGGCATCAACGACGCCGGCGACGATGACGACCCCTATACCGAGAGCACACCGGACAAGGTGCTGGAGTGGCTCGAGGCCAATCCGCGCTGATTGCGTCATCCCTTTCGTCATTCCCGCCCCTCGACTGCCTGCAAGGCAGGCGCTCGGGATAAACTTCGGCCCTTGGCCGAATGCGGGAATCCATATTCTCGAATCGTGCGGTTTTCCTTCGCACCGGCTGGGGTTATGGATTCCCGCATTCGCGGGAATGACGGGGTGATTGTGAGACGCGCTTTATTGCCTGCCTTGGTCTTGGCCGTCGCAACCGTGGCCGCGCCGGCCTTTGCCCAGGAACGACCCTTGCCGTATTGGGCGTCGATCGCGGCCGGCCAGGCCTTGATGCGCACCGGCCCCGACCGCACCTATCCCGCTTTGTGGCTCTACAAGAGACGCGATTTGCCGGTGCGGGTGCTGCAGGTCGTCGGGCCTTGGCGCCGCGTGCAGGAGCAGGATGGCAGCGCAGGCTGGATGCTGGCGACCCTGCTCGCCGCGCGGCGCACGGGCGTGGTGGTGGCCGGTGGGCTACGCCCCATCCGTTCGGGGCCGAGCAACGACGCCGACCTGCTGTGGCAGGCCGAACCGGGCGTGATCGGCCGCATCTCCAAATGCGACGGCCAATTTTGCCGCATCCAGATCGGCGAGAAGGTCGGCTATATCGAGGAGAGCGGTATCTGGGGCACCGATCCGGGCGAGCGGGTGCCCTGACACTCGCCATCCCTGCTTCGCGAGGGACATTTCGAAGCCGATCGGGCAAAGAAAAACCCCGCCGCTCCCAGGAGCGACGGGGTTTTCTCTTGGTCGAAGCAGTAAGGCTTAGAAGCCCACCACCAGCGTGCCGCTGATTGCACGCGGCGAACCAATATACGCAAACGGAACGCTGCTGGTCGGAAGACCACCACTGAACCCACCGACATAGAATTTGTCGAACAGGTTCGTGACGTTCAGCTGGAAATAGGTGCGGTCCGTATGGACGAGCGGCGCAAGCGAGATGCGAGCGTCGAGGTCGACGATCGTATAACCCTTGGCGAACGCTCCAAACACCTGAGAACCGGACACTACGATCGGCATGTTCTGGTCGTTGACGTAGCGACGGCCGGTGCGCTTGATCTGGGCACCAAAGCTCACCGGATCAAAGTTTGCGTCGACACGGCCACCCAAGGTGTAAACCGGGGCACCCGATTCACGCTTACCTTCAGTCAGCGCCAGGATCGGCTGGCCAACGGTGGTGCAGGTGCCGATGCCAGCGGAAGCATGAGCAGTAATGTTCGCCGCGGAGCATTCGCCGGTCTGCTATTTATGAACCTTGCCGAGGTTGCGGTAGACCGTGATGTCCTGGATCGGATCGAAGGCCGACGCCAGACGATTATCAAAGAAGGTGTACCACCCGACGAGTTGAGCCTGGAGCTTGCTCGACCGATAGCGCACACCGGTGTTGATATTATCGGTGGTTTCCGGAACAGGCTGTGCCGTTCCGGGGGCGAAGGCGAGCGACTGGTACAGATTGTCGGTACCGGGCACCTGCAGGCCCTTCGAGTAGCTGACGAACGCGCTCAGCACCGGTGTGAAGTCGTACGTCACGCCGCCTTCCGGCAGCAACTTATGGAAGTGCAAGTTGCGCTTGATCGGCGCGACCGCGCCCGGCGTCGCGGCCAGGAACGCTGCCTGACTCACAGGATCGGTGAAGCAGTCGACGAACGTACCGCCGGATTCCGTCACGCAGAAATTGTTGAGCTTGCGCGTGAAATAAGGAGCGCGAAGACCGGCGGTCACCGTCAGCTTATCAAAGAACTTGCCGCGATATTCGGCCGATCCCTGATTGAGGATCGCATATGAAAGGCGATTACGCTTCTGGATCACGTTGCCATTGGCATCGGTGAGCGGCGCGTCGATCGGGAAATATTGATTGGTATAGCCGTTCGGGTTCAAGGTCGACAAGGCGCCGGTCTGGCGATGGCGGCCATGATCGTAGGTATAATTGATACGGATCGTTTGCGTCGGCGAAATATCGTAGCGCAGCGATGCGATCAGGCCGATGCGATGGGTCTGCGTATGACTCGGCGCATAAAGCTCAACACCTTGAGAGGTGTTCGTCAGCGCGCCCGATGCCGCACGACCCGGTGTGTCGATCACGTCAGTGTCGCCATTCAGGTCGACGCCACCGAAATAGGCCTGACCGCCAATATAGCCATAAATAGGCTTGGTGATCGCGGCGTTAGCCCCGCCCGCTGCGCGAGTATAGAAACCTTCATTCGCCTTGACCGCGCCGGTACCACCGTTCGCCTTGGTATATTGATAGGACGGATCGAGGGTCAGCACGAGGCCGTCAGCCAGCGTGAAGCGCGAATTGATGCGGACGTTGCCCGTGTCCGACGGATTGAAGCTCTGATCGAACAACGTGCCGCAGCTGTTCGGCGCGTCGGCAACGCCGGTCTGCGGCAGGTCGGTACCGCCGTTCGGGTTTGAAGCGCTCGGCGCGCAGCTCGCACGCACGAAAGCGGTATAATCGCGCTCGTCCTTCGAAATCGGGAAGCGATTGCCCGAACCAGAGCCGACAACGCGCGTGGGCGACGCATCGACGCGCAGCGGGATCGACGAGAAGTTCCCGTTCCGGTTGCGGTTGAAGTGGCCCGCCAATGACACGAAGTCGCCGTTGCTGCCGATCGGCTGGTAGACCTTGGCATTGACCTGCCACTTGTCGGTCTTGCTGGTGGAATTGTAGGGGTTCTCGTTCTCTTCATGGCTGCCCGAGATGAAGGCCTTGGTGCCGAACGGCGTGAAAACGCCGGTATCGACCACGAAGAACGGGCGGAAATAGCCATATTCGCCGGTGGAACCCTGCAGGCGGACGTGGAATTCGTCGAAAGGATTGCGCGTGCGATAGTTGACGGTCGAGCCCGTCGCGGACGCGGTCGGGCTGTCGACGTCGGTCGTGCCCAGGTTCACATTGACCTGATCGATCAGCTCCATGTCGAGCTGCTGGTTGCCATAAAGCGCGTAATTGCCGGTGTCGTTCAGCGGCATGCCGTCCCACGTCTGCGAGACGCGGCTGGCATCGAAGCCACGGATCGTGAGCGTACCGCCCGACGAGCCATAGGGGTCGTTATTCTGATAGCTGACGCCCGGAAGCTGGTTGATGACTTCGTCGATCGACTGCCCCGCGGTCTGGTGCTGAATGAAGGTGCTGGTAAGAACTTCCTTCGGCTGCACCGTTTCCGGGATCTGTACGCCGGCAACCGATTTGTTGCGGGTGCCGGTGACCACGATTTCCTTGCTTTGGAAATCGACCGAGCCGGTCGACTGGGCATAGGCGCTGCCGGCTGCAAGCGCGGAAAGCGCGCAGCCAAGGAGTAGCTTATTCATTCTGGGGACCCCCGTTTCTTGCGTTCGAGCCGGCCCTGACCGGCTTTTGTGACAACTTGATGTCGCTATTGGCCGCCTGCTGCTCGCCAATATGACAGAAAAGTTACACGCCCCCTTGCCGCGTCGCAACATGCCACTTGTCCACAGGCAGAAAGCGGTTCCCTGTTGCAGCTTTGTCGCAGTTGCAGCAGGCGTGACATAAGCTTGCGGGAACAGTTAGAGGGGCGCACGGTTCGTTTCGTCATGGTGCTGGTAGCGAGCTATAATATTCGCAAGGCGATCGCGCCGGACCGCCGCCGCCGCCCCGAACGCATTCTCGAAATCCTGGCCGAGATCGGCGCCGACATCGTTCTCCTCCAGGAGGCCGATCGGCGATTCGGCGACCGCGCCAGCGCCATCCCGCTGCACATGCTGGCCGAGCATAGCCGCTACCGCCCGGTGCCGTATGAGATGCGCCCGGGCAGCATCGGCTGGCACGGCAATGCCGTGCTGGTTGCGCCCCATGTCGAGATCGTAAAGCACATGCCGCTCCACCTCCCCACGCTGGAGCCGCGCGGCGCGGTGCTGGCGGACGTGCGGATCGCGGGCAAGACGTTGCGGCTGGTCGGCATGCATCTCGATCTGTCGGGCCTGTGGCGGCGCAAGCAGGCGCGCGCGATCCTGTCGGAACTCGATCATCAGCCAGAGCGGCTGCCGACTTTGCTCGCGGGCGACCTCAACGAATGGCGTAGCGGCGGCTGCCTGCGCGACTTCGGCCAGCATCACGAATGCGTCGCGCTGGGCGCCAGTTTTCCCGCGCGCCGCACGATTGGCCGGCTCGACCGGATGTTCGTCACGCCCGGGATCGAGATCCTCGAATCCGGCGTCCATGGCTCGCCGCTCGCGCGCAACGCGTCGGATCATCTGCCGGTTTGGGCGCGAATTCGACTGCCCTGAACGACTGTCACCGATTTCGGCTTTCTTTCCGCGCGGGGCCGCCGCATCGTAGCGGGACAGTTGATTGGAACCCGATTCACATCGAGCTCCAGATTCGAAAGGACCGAATGAGCCGCAAGCCCGTTCCCGCCCAGGCCGGCGACCGCGCCCGCCTCGATATCCTCTTCGACAGGCCGCAGTTGCTCGGCCGACTATTCGGCGAATATGACCAGAATCTGGTGGCGATCGAGAATCGCCTGGGCGTCTATGTCAGCGCGCGCGGCAACAAGGTGCAGATAGAGGGCGAGGCCGCCGCCGCCGCCCGTGCCCGCGAAGTGCTGACCGGCCTCTATAACCGTATCGTCAAGGGCGAGGATGTCGATTCGGGCATGGTCGACGCGGTAATCCAGATGTCGGCCGAACCCACGCTCGACGGCATCATCCGCCAGGACGTGAGCGAGCCGCCCGCGGTGATGATCCGCACGCGCAAGAAGACGATCGTGCCGCGTTCGGCGATGCAGGCGCGCTACATGCATGCGCTCGCCTCGTCCGACCTGATCTTCGCGCTCGGTCCGGCGGGCACCGGCAAGACCTATGTCGCGGTCGCGCAAGCGGTGCAGATGCTGATCCAGGGCCAGGTCACGCGCTTGATCCTGTCGCGCCCCGCGGTCGAGGCGGGCGAGCGGCTGGGCTTCCTGCCGGGCGACATGAAGGAGAAGGTCGATCCCTACCTTCGCCCGCTCTACGACGCGCTCTACGACATGCTGCCCGCCGAGCAGGTCGAGCGCCGCATCGCCAGCGGCGAAATCGAGATCGCGCCGATCGCTTTCATGCGCGGCCGCACGCTCGCCGATGCCTTCATCATCCTCGACGAGGCGCAGAACACCACGCCCGCGCAGATGAAGATGTTCCTCACGCGCTTCGGCCAGAACAGCCGGATGGTGGTGTGCGGCGATCCGCGCCAGGTCGACCTGCCCGATATCGGCAAGTCGGGTCTGGCCGACGCGGTGGGCCGGCTGGAGGGCATCGACGGCATCGCCACGATTCGCTTCAGCGCCGCCGACGTTGTCCGTCATCCGATCGTGGGCCGGATTGTCGAGGCTTATGAAGGACCGGACGCTTAGGAGTCCCTGCGGAAGCGTGACGCTTTCTCCCGAGACGATCAGGCTCTAAGCCCCCGCGCATGATTCACGTCGAAACCGCGATCGAGAGGCCTTGGCCGGGCGGCAATTGGGATGCTCTGGCCGATCGCGCGGTGCGCGCCGCGATCGAGGCGAGCGCGCGTGGCGACATCGCTTTGCTCCGGACGATCGTCGAGGTTTCGGTGCGCTACACGTCCGACGAAGAGGTGCGGAAGCTCAACCTTTCCTATCGTCAAAAGGACAAGCCGACCAACGTCCTGTCCTTCCCGATGGTCCAGCCGGATCTGCTCGACGCGATCAACGCGGGCGACGACGATGGCGAAACCCTGCTGGGCGACATCGTGCTCGCGCACGGCGTCTGCGCGCGCGAGGCCCAGGAAAAACAAGCATCGGTCGAGGATCATGCCACGCATCTGATTGTCCATGGCACCCTGCATTTGCTAGGCTATGATCATGAACAGGGAGAGGCCGAGGCGGAGGCCATGGAGGAAATCGAGCGGGTCGCCCTCGCGGCGCTCGGCATCGACGATCCTTACGCCGTGCGCGAGGATTGATCCTTAGCATGGCAGATGACAGTAATAGCGGCCGATTGTGGGCCGGACTTCGCGGCCTGATCTTCGGCCACGACACCGAACCGACCTTGCGCGACCAGATCGAGGAAGCGATCGAGGAGCATGAGGACGAGGCGCCCGCGCAGGGCGACCTGTCGAGCGCCGAGCGCCAGATGCTGCGCAACCTGCTGGAATTCGGCGACAGCACGGCAGGAGACGTCGGCGTGCCGCGCGCGGACATTATCGCGGTGCCGGAAACGATCAGCTTCGCCGACCTGGTTGCCGCCTTCGCCGACGCCGGCCATAGCCGCCTGCCGGTCTATCGCGACAGCCTGGACGAGGTGATCGGCATGATCCACATCAAGGACGTGTTCGCGATCCTGGCGCGCGACGAGACCCCGCCCGAGACGATCGCACCACTGATCCGCCAGCCGCGCTTCGTGCCCGAATCGATGGGTGTGCTCGACCTGCTGGCCGAGATGCGCGCGACACGCACGCATCTCGCGATCGTGCTCGATGAATATTCGGGCACCGAGGGTCTCGTCACGATCGAGGATATCGTCGAGGAGATTGTCGGCGAGATCGAGGACGAACATGACGAGGCGCCCCTCGCCTTGCTCGTGCCGATGCACGATGGCGTATGGTATGCCGATGCGCGCGCGGAGCTGGAAGAAGTTGCGGACCTGATCGATCCGCGCCTGGGCGAGGTCGAGGAGGATGTGGACACGCTGGGCGGGCTCGCCACGGTGCTCGCCGGCCATGTCCCGCAGGCAGGCGAGAGCGTTTCGCATCCGAGCGGCTGGCGGCTGGAGGTGACCGAAGCCGACCCACGCCGTGTCGGACGATTGAGATTGCATCCGCCGGCGGATAGCGCGCCCGTCGAATAGGCCACTTTTGCCCATGAGGAGCGTTGTCGGACCATGATCAAGCGCGCCTTTCTCAGCATGATCGCCATCGTGATTCTGGTCGTGATCGTCGGCGGAGCGCTATTCCTGGTCACGCGCGGCCATCAGCGCGCCACGCTCGACGTCGCCGCGGTGGAAGGCACCAACCCGCAAATCGTCGAACCGCGCACGGGCCTGTTCCCGCTATTCAAGATCGCGAAGCCGATCGGCTGGAAAGCGAACCAGACGCCGACACCCGCGGCGGGCCTGAAGGTCCAGGCCTTTGCCACCGGGCTGGTTCATCCGCGCTGGATGCTGACGCTTCCGAATGGCGACGTGCTCGTCGCCGAGACCAACGCGCCGCCCAAACCCGCCGACCACAGCGGATTCAGCGGTTGGGTCGAAAAACAGATCCAGGAGGACGCGGGTGCGGGCGGCAAAAGCGCCAATCGCATCACCCTGCTGCGCGACACCAATGGCGATAGCATCGCCGACCAGCGCTTCGTCCTGCTGACGGGCCTGAACTCGCCCTTCGGAATGGCGCTGGTAGGAGATCAGCTTTACGTCGCCGACACCGATGCGCTGCTGCGCTTCCCCTTCAAGGTTGGGGACACGAAGATCACCGCCAAGCCGTACAAGCTGGTCGATCTTCCCGCCGGCCCGATCAACCATCATTGGACCAAGAACGTCGTCGCCACGCCCGACGGATCCAAGCTCTACGTGGCGGTCGGCTCCAATTCCAATGTCGGCGACCGCGGCATGCGTGTCGAAGAGGGCCGCGCGGCGATCTGGGAGGTGGATGCGAAAACGGGCGCGCATCGCATCTATGCCTATGGCGTCCGTAATCCGGTCGGCCTGGCGTGGGAGCCGGCCACCAACCAATTGTGGATGGCGGTCAACGAGCGCGACGGCCTGGGATCCGACCTGGTGCCTGATTATCTGACCGCGGTGCAATTTGGCGGCTTCTATGGCTGGCCCTGGTTTTATTGGGGCGGTTATCCCGACGGCCGGCCCAAGGATCCTCCGCCCGATTTGATCCAGGATAGCGCGATCAAGCCCGATTACGCGCTTGGGCCGCATACCGCCTCGCTCGGCCTGACCTTCGCCACAGGCGAGACGTTGGGGCTAGCCTACGCCGACGGCGCATTCATCGGCCAGCACGGATCATGGAATCGTGACCCGCCTTCGGGCTATAAGGTGGTGTTCGTGAACTTTCGGAAGGGCCAGCCAGTGGGCAAGCCGATCGACGTGCTGACGGGTTTCCTTGATCCCAAGGGCCGCGCTCATGGCCGCCCGGTCGGCGTCGCGATCGCGAAGGACGGCGCGCTGCTCGTCGCCGACGATGTCGGCAACCGGATCTGGCGCGTGGCCAGGCGCTGATGGCGGTCCCGGTCGTCATCGACGTTCCGCACACGCTCGGCCGCGACGGCGCGCGCGAGCGGCTGCGGACGCGCTTCGCGGAGTTGGGCGGGCATATGCCGGGTGGAGTCGGCGAAGTGCGCGCGTCCTGGCCATCCGACTATGAGATGGCGCTGGAGATCGCGGCGATGGGTCAATCCATCCCGGCGAAGCTCGAGGTGATGGCGAATTGCGTGCGCGTCCATATCGAGCTGCCGCCGATGCTGGCTTATTTCTCCGGCATGATCGGCGCGGCGGTGCGCGACCAGGGTACCAAATTGCTGAAGTGAAGGGACCGCCTGTGAGGACGGTCCCCCCGGATAAGCTTCAGGCGAAATGCACCGAACGACGGCGCATGCGCATCGCTCCACCGATGCCGCCGAAGCCGATCAGCAACATGCCCCAGGTCGCCATTTCCGGCGCCGGCGATGCGGCAGTGCCATCGACGAATACCCGAACGCCATCGTCGTTGAAGCCGCTCCAGTCGGTCGAGAAAAAGGAACGCACCAGCGACGGCGAGCCGACCGGATCGTTGAGATAACCGAGCCCCGCCCAGCCCGTCGCGCCGAATTGCCCCGAGCCGAATACGACCGCGTACGTCCCGGCCCCCAGCGTCAACGGCAAAGCTGCGCTCTGATCGTGCACTCCACCTGTGACGGAGAACAGCACATGGCCGAGCGCGGTGTTCGCAAGATCGTTTGATGCCCCGGCGGGCAAGCCAGTGTGGGCGTCGACCGCAACAATAGCACCGAAAATATCCCCACCGGGAAAACCCCCAAATTGTGCGCCGATAGCGGTGATATTGGTCGTGCCGCTCAAGGTGAAAACGCCGCCGATCAGATCGTTCTCGGACAGGATATATTCGCCGGTATCATTGCCGCTATTCGCAGCGCTTTGATAAAGCGGAGCAGCACTGGCAGCCCCCGCAATGGCGAGGGACAATGCGGCGGTAACAGCAGTGTAGCGCAAACGAATCGACGACATGAATTGTCTTCCCGGCTGGTTAACCACAGCCGGTTAGGACGCGTGCGTGAAAGCAGCGTGACGCCTCGATGACGCCGCGCAATTCAGTCCGGTCGCTTCAAAATCGCGCAGAATTCGTTCCGGTCGCGCGCCGGATGGTAGATGCCGGCGATTTCCAGACCGATCAGCCCCAGCTCGCGCAGCGTCGTGACGATCGATCGGAATGTGGGCGGGGTCAGATACCAGGCGTGCACATCGATATAGTCGCCCGACGCTCGCGCATATTCGTCGAGCGCCGCCCTGACGCGCACCGCGCGGTTGCGTTCGGGATTGCCATGATCGCCCTGCCAGTGGCGCCGCTGATCATTGTGGACGGTGAGCGCGCGATGCTCGATCACGCTTTTCAGCGTGTGCGTGCGCCGCCGTTCGCTGTGAGCCTGCAACACGTCGGCGATGGTGCTTTCGGCGACGAAATGATCGAAGCAATAACGCTTGTCCGGAATGATCAGGAAATAGCCGCCGCCCGGATTGAGCACGCGTTCGATCTGTTGCAGGTGATGGACCAGATCGGGCTGATGCTCGATCGCGTGGCTGCTCAGCACCGCATCATAGGTGCGGTCGACGCTATCGAGATCGCCGACATGGTGGATCAGCTCGGGCACGCCGGCCACGTTGGCCCCGGTTGCAGCGGCGCGGGCGCGCAGTTGGTCGGAATCGAGCACGTCCAGATATTCGACCTTGGGGCCGCGCTTGAGCGGAGAGCAGAAAGGCCCGATCTCCAGCAAGGAGATGTCGTCTTCGATGAAGAGCAGGAGGTTCTCGCGCAGCGCGAGCGGCGAGGCGACCACGCCCTTGTCGCGGCCATGCGCGCGGTAATGCGCGATCGCGGCGTCGTCGTCGAGCTTGCCCAGAGCTGGGTCGCTTGCCCGGTACGTGTCCGGGTCGATCGTCGGCGGAGGGGTGCGCATCAGGCGGTCGCGAACAGCTGGCCGGGATCGCGAAACGCCTTGAACTCCAGCGCATTGCCGGACGGATCGCGGAAGAACATCGTCGCCTGCTCGCCTACCTCGCCCTTGAAGCGGATGTGCGGTTCGATCCCGAAGGCGATGCCCGCTTCACGAAGCCGGTCGGCCAGCGCATGCCAATCGTTCCATTCGAGCACCACGCCGAAATGCGGAACCGGCACGTCATGGCCATCGACCGGATTGGTGTGCCCGGCGGGCTTCGCCGCGGGATCGAGATGCGCGACGAGCTGGTGGCCGCGCAGATCGAAATCGATCCAGCGGTCGGCGCTGCGCCCCTCGGGGCAGCCGAGCAGGCCACCATAGAAAGCGCGCGCCGCGGCGAGATCATGAACCGGGAAAGCGAGATGGAAGGGCTGGAGCGACATGGCCTTCCTCTATCGCGGTCGAAGCTGTGCGTCACCCCGAGCGCGGCCCGTCCCCTCCCGGGGTGACGCGGCGCCGTAACGGCGGTACAGCGCGCATCGATGCCGCTTATTCCCGCGAACCGCACCGCTCTGATCGCTTTTGCACTGGGCGCGGTCGCCGCCTGCGGTTTCGCACCGCTGGAATTGTGGCCGCTGACCTTACTGTGCCTGGCGGGCTTGACGTTACTTATCGATCAGGCGGACGATCTCCGCCGCGCAACCTGCCTCGGCTGGTGGTTCGGACTCGGCCATTTCTGCCTGGGGCTGAACTGGATCGCGACCGCCTTCACCTTTCAGGCGGCCATGCCCGCCTGGCTCGGCTGGGTCGCGGTGTTCCTGCTTTCATTCTACCTCGCGATCTTTCCGGCCTTGGCGAGCGGCGTTGCCTGGCTCTTCTCGCGTGACAAAAGCTTCACCCTGCCCTTCTTCTTCGCCGCGACCTGGATCGCGAGCGAGCTGCTGCGCGCGCGTATCTTCACCGGTTTCGCCTGGAATCCGGTTGCCGCGATCTGGGCGCCGGTGTGGCCAGTCCGCGAGCTGACGGCGTATATCGGCACCTATGGCCTCTCGGGCCTGACATTGCTGTTCGCGGGGCTGATCTGGCTGGCGCTCAGCAGCCGCAAGGCGCAGCTCACGCTGGCCGGCGTCTGCGCCGCGGGTGTGGCCTCAGCGTTCATTCCGCATAGCGAGGTCGCGGCGCCAGCGAACACGCCGCTGCTCCGAGTGGTCCAGCCCAATATCGGCCAGGACCGCAAATGGGACGAAGCCCAGAGCGCGGACAATTATCGTCGTTTGAAGACACTCTCGGGCAAGCCCGGGCGACGCCCACGCCTGTTGCTATGGCCCGAAGTCGCGGTGCCCGCCTTGCTGGAGCAGGATCCCCTCGCGCGACTCGCAATCGCCAGCCTTCTGGGCCCGCATGACGAGATGCTGCTCGGCGCGCAGGCGATTACGTTCGACGGCGGGGGGAATCCGCGGGCCGCCACCAACAGCGCGTTCGGGCTGGATCCCTATGCGCATCTGTTCGGCCGCTACGACAAGGCGCATCTCGTGCCCTATGGCGAATATCTGCCGATGCGGCCGATCCTGTCCTACCTTGGCCTGTCGCGGCTGGCGCCGGGCGACATGGATTTCGATTCGGGCCCAGGACCACGCGACATCCTTGTCCCCGGCCTGGGAAAGGTCGGCATCCAGATCTGTTATGAGATGATCTTCTCGGGGCATGTGGTCGATCGCGCC
>JAEKMC010000019.1 GCA_019508115.1 Sphingomonas sp. | reverse complement strand
CTCCACAATCCCGAGATCGAGCGGCTCAACCATTTCGTCGCGAAGCTGCTGGAGGCGCCCTTCCCGCGGCATCTGTCGCAGCATGTCGGCGGCTATGTGCTGACCGAGCATCGGCTCGACGAGACCGTGCCGATCCATCACGCCGCGATGGAGGACCGCACCTTCATCGAATGGGACAAGGACGATATCGACGCGCTCAAGCTGATGAAGGTCGACGTGCTCGCGCTCGGCATGCTCACCTGCATCCGCAAGGCGTTCGACCTGATCCGCGACTTCGACCACCCCGGCCAGGGCCAGGGCCAGGATTACGAATTGCGCACGCTCCCGGCTGGGCAAAACGACGTCTATGACATGCTGTGCGAGGGCGACAGTATCGGCGTGTTCCAGGTCGAAAGCCGCGCGCAAATGAACATGCTGCCGCGCCTGCGCCCGCGCACGCTCTACGACCTCGTCATCCAGGTTGCGATCGTCCGGCCCGGCCCGATCCAGGGCAATATGGTACATCCCTATCTCAGGCGGCGGCAGAATAAGGAAAAGGCCGTCTTCCCTTCTCCCGCCCCGCCACACGATCCGCACGAGCTGCGCGGCATTCTCGGCAAGACATTGGGCGTGCCCCTGTTCCAGGAACAGGCGATGAAGCTCGCGATCGTCGCCGCCAGTTTCAGCCCGTCCGATGCCAACAAATTCCGCCGCGCGATGGCGACCTTCCGCAATGTCGGCACCATGCCCCAGTTCGAGGAAAAGATGGTCGGCGGCATGACCAAGCGGGGCTATTCAGAGGAATTCGCACGGCGCTGCTTCGATCAGATCAAGGGTTTCGGCAGCTACGGTTTCCCCGAAAGCCATGCGCTCAGCTTCGCGATCCTGGTCTACGCCTCGGCCTTCCTCAAGAAAAGGCATCCGGCCGCCTTCTGCGCGGCCTTGCTCAATTCGCAGCCGATGGGCTTCTACGCGCCCGCGCAAATCGTCGGCTGCGCGCGCGATCATGGGGTGGACGTGTGCGAGATCGACGCCGCGTATAGCGATTGGGACAATAAGCTCGAGCCCGGCGCCGGCGCGCCCGCGGTGCGGCTCGGTTTCCGCCAGATCGACGGGTTCAGAGAGGAATGGGCGCAGGCGATCATGGCCGCGCGCGGCACGATCAGCGCCGGCGATCCGGCGCAGCGGATCGAGGCGCTGGCGCGTGCCGCGAAGCTACCCGCACGCGCGCTTCGTCTGCTGGCCGATGCCGATGCCTTCCGCGCCTTCGGTTACGATCGCCGCCAGGCTTTGTGGGAGGTGCGGCGTACGCCCACCGATGCCCTCCCCCTCTTCGCCGCGACGGATGCGCGCGAGCTTGGCCAGGAGGAGGATCCGCAGCTTCCCGCCATGCCGCTCGGCGAGCATGTCGCGGCGGATTACCAGACCACGCGCCTGTCGCTGAAGGCGCATCCCATGTCTTTCCTGCGCCATCTGTTTGCGGCCGAAGGCGTGCTGAGTTCGGCGCAGGTGAATGAGGCCAAAGACGGGACGCGCGCCAAGGTCGCGGGCGTGGTGCTGGTCCGCCAGCGTCCGGGCGAAGGCAAAGCGATCTTCATCACGCTGGAGGACGAGACCGGCATCACCAACGTGCTGTTATGGGCGCGCGATTTCGAGAAATACCGCCGGCCGGTCATGGCCTCACGGCTGATGGAGGTGCACGGCATTCTCCAGAAAAGCGAGGAAGGCGTGGTCCATCTGATGGGCGCGCATGTGATCGATCGCACCGCGTTGCTCGATCGCCTGTCCGAAGAGCATGAAACCCGCCCGCAGCTGAGCCGCGCCGACGTGTTCGAACACCCCCAATTGCCGCGCGATCAGGTCCCGCGCGGACGCCATCCACGCGACGTGCGCATATTACCCGCCAGTCGCGACTTTCACTGACGCCAACTCTGAGCTAAGCGCCACGCTTCGGTGACAGCCTGATTCCCGTTAGCGGCGAAGCGCATGCGCGCTCCACCCTGATGATTGGGCCGTAAGCGTCGGGGAGTGGCGCAGTCTGGTAGCGCACCTGGTTTGGGACCAGGGGGCCGCAGGTTCGAATCCTGTCTCCCCGACCATCACCGTTTTTCAGGAGGTCCCGAAACCTCCCAAAACGGCCTGACCTCCCACAGCTAAATCTTTGGCAATCCATCCTGGTCGATGTGCATATAGGTTACGACCATGTTCGTAATGGAGGTCAGGACGAGATCCTCGGCCCCGGCACCGCCCGGACGCCGAACCGTCAGATCCGGGGCGCTCCGCCTCAATTGAATGAGGGCGGATCGCTTGCCGGAAAGCTTTCGTCGAGCGCCTCGTCCAGTTCCCGGTCGATCTGATCGGCTTCGCCTTCGCGCAACCTGCCGGCCAGCCACAAGCCGATGTTGCGCGCATAAGCATGCACGGAGGCAAGCGCTTCCGGCGTTGTCGCGAGCGTGTCGCCCACGGGTTCATTGACGAAATCGGGAGCGCCGACGCTCGGATCCCAATTGTAGCTGGCAAAGTGGTGAAAGGTGGATTCGCTCCAGGCGGGGCCCGCTTCTTCTGTCGCGGCGAAAGCGACAGCGATGTTGAAGCGCGCGCCAGTTTGGCGACTGGTGCCGGTCGCGACGATCCGCGCGGTCGCGTCTCCGGCGGGAGCGGATACCGATCCCTCATGCGGGTGAGCGGGAAGATGGCGGATCACGCCACCGTCGATGTCAGCTGCCCGGAAGACGGGATGAATGGGCGCGCTCAGCAGGATCCGCTGGACGTCCCCGTTTCGCCCCGAATGGAAGTTGGGCCAGAGAATGGCGGGCGTGCCGGTGTCGTCGACACGTCGCTTGCTTTCGTCCGGATCGGGATTGCAGCTATGGAAATGGTTTGCTTGGCCAACACCCAGCAACGACAGGACCGAGCAACCGAGATCCATATGGTCTCTCGCAACCAGAAGCCCCCCGCCCCGACGCCGGAACCGGGCTATCGCTTCGCAATCCTCCCTATGTAGCCCGTCGCCGACATCGACCGCGAACAGCCAGAGCTCGTCGAAATCCGACGTGTCGATCTTCGACAGGATCGGGTCCGGAACGCCGCTGCCCTCCCGGTCCCGTGCCACCACATCGAACAGGGGTGCGCCTTCCGGCGACTTCAGCGACGCCAGATGGTCCCGCAACAGGGCAAAGCGTCCGATATGCCAATCATTCTCGATGGTCGGAATCGTCGTCTGCAGCAGGATACGGATGGGCTGGGTCATGCCTGGCTCCTTAATAGCTTGCAGCTGCTTCTTCGATGAGGGCGGCGACTTCCGCCGGATGCGACACCATGACAGCATGCGAAGCACCGTTAACCCGCACTATGTGCCGCGCGTTCGCACGATATGCCATGAACTCCATTGCCGCGGCGGGAATATTCCGGTCGGCCGATCCGTAGATCACGTATGTCGGAAGGCTCTGCCAGCTTGCCGTGCGGGACGGTTCCGCCAGCGCCGATAGCAGCACGGGCCGCTGGGTTGCAGCCATCAATGCGGTTTGCGCGGCGGGGACATCTGCGGCAAATTGTGCCCGGAACTTGGCGGGATCGATAAACAGATCCTCGTCGCCGTCCGCCAAAGCCACCGGCTTCAGCGCGTCGCCCAACGTGCTGCCGGGAAATTGTTTGGAAAGGGACGCGCTCGACTCCCCCGGCAGAGGCAGGAAGCCGGCAACATACACCAACGCCATGACGTTGGCCTTGTTGTTTGCTGCCTCGCTTATGACCGGCCCGCCATAAGAATGTCCGACCAGTACGACACGGCCCTGGATCGACCGGATCAACGAAGACAGGCTCGCCGCGTCGCTTTGCACACCGCGCAGCGGGTTGGCGGCCGCGATCACGGCATAGCCATCGCCCGCAAGCCGGGCGGTCACGCCGTTCCAGCTGGAACTTTCCGCAAAAGCTCCGTGTAGCAGGATGATGGTGGGTTTTGGGTCCGGCCCAGCCGGTGCCGCATTCGCGGGAATGCTTGCAATTGCCAGCGCCAGCGCGCCCAGAGCGTAACGCATCGTTCGATCCTCCGTCTTGCCAATGTTCGGCGACGGCAATGCGACTTCGAACTCGACCCCACCATTCGACTGAAGCATCTGTCAGCCCATGCGGAGGGATAGGTCGAGCTAACCGCTCTATTCTTTCCGCAGGACCAATAGCCGTTTCGATAAGTCCGCTTCGACCACCGTATAGCTCGCCCACCAGGGCCCAGCCGCTACCTCGACCTCCCGAACGACTCAGAGGTGGAATCATGGGAATGCTGGACGGAAAAGTAGCCTTGATCACCGGTGGAAGCAGCGGCATCGGCCTGGCGATCGCAAGCAGGTTCGCCCGGGAGGGTGCCCGCATCATCATTTCGGGGCGCAACGCCGACGCCCTAGAGAAGGCAGCGTCTCAGATCGGACACGGGACGGCGGCAGTAATCGGCGATGTTGCAGACCCAGACCATCATGAGGCCATGGCCCGCGAGATCGCCGCGGAATTCGGGCGGCTCGACATCTATGTCGCCAATGCTGGCATCAACACGATCCAGCACACGTCCGATGTGGCCGAGGCGGATTATGACCGTCAGTTCGGTACCAACGCCCGCGGTACCTTTTTTGGCGTGCAGAAGATGCTGCCGGTCCTGCGCGACGGCGGCGCGATCATCCTCGTCGGCTCGCTGGCGAGCGAGAAAGTGCTAGAGGGGCACGCCGTCTATGCCGGATCCAAGGCAGCAATCGATGCCTTCGCCCGTAGTTGGGCCGTCGAGCTTCGGCACCGCGAGATACGGGTCAACGTGCTGAGCCCCGGGCCAACCGACACCGCCATCCTCGACAAGCTCGGCGTCGCGCCCGACCAACGGGAAGCCTTCGAGGCAGGCATGGCCGCCGCGATCCCGCTCGGCCGCTTCGGTCGACCGGAGGAGGTCGCCGAAGCTGCGCTGTTCCTGGCCTCAGGTGCGGCCAGCTTCGTCACCGGCGTCAATCTGCGCGTCGATGGCGGAATGGCACTTCTCTGATGCTGCAGCGGCTCCGATGCCTGCTTGCCCCTTAAAACGCGGAGTGTTATTGTCCGCGTTATGGCTCATCTGACCGTCAGCGTCGAATATGGCATTCATAGCCTCCTCTGGCTGGCGAGCTCTGATGGCCGGCCCATGAGCAGTCGCGACCTGGCGGATCTGCAGGGCATTTCGCACAGCTACCTCGCGAAGATATTTCCAAAGCTGGAAAAAGCCGGGATCGTGCGCGCGTCGGACGGTGTGCGTGGTGGATATTTGCTTGCGAAGGAGCCGGCGGAGATCAGCTTTCTCGACATGGTGGACGCGATCGAGGGCCGAAAGCCCCTGTTCGACTGCCAGGATATTCGGGGACGTTGCGCCTTGTTCGGCGGCGAGACGCCGGAATGGGCGTCGGGGGGCGTATGCTCCATCCACGCCGTGATGCTCCGTGCGGAGAAGGCGATGCGCAACGCGCTCGCCAGCCAATCGCTTGCCGACATAGGGCAGGCTGTCGGGCGCAAGGCGCCACCGGAATTCTCCGGAGACCTGCGGGACTGGATCGGCACCCGCCTCGGCAACCGGGTTCCGAAGCGAGGGGGGCGTACCGAGTCTTCGAACGAAGGAGAGACCGTGTCATGAGCACTGCGGTAGCCGATGCGGAGCGCCCACTCGTCGTCGTCGTCGACGACGACGAAGGGGTTCGGAGTTCCATCCAGGAGCTGATGCTGTCGGTGGGCATCGACGCGAAAGGCTTCGCGTCGACACGCGAGCTGATGGAGGCCCCGCTCTCCGAACGCCCCGGCTGTCTGGTGCTCGATGTCCGCATGCCGGGTTCGAGCGGCCTGGATCTGCAGCAGCACCTTGCCGCCACCGGCAATGCCAAGCCGATCGTCTTCGTCACCGGACACGGCGACATTCCGATGAGCGTCCAGGCGATGAAGGCCGGAGCCGTCGACTTTCTCACCAAGCCCTTTCGCGACCAGACTCTGCTGGACGCCGTCTCGGCCGGCATCGAGCGAGATCGTGCGCAGCGCGCCGATGCCGAAAGCGCACGGCGCCAGGAGGAGCGTTATGCAACCCTGACCATGCGGGAGCGCCAGATCCTGCGCGAGGTCACTCGCGGGCGCCTCAACAAACAGATCGGCTTCGATCTCGGCATCAGCGAGGTCACCGTGAAGCTTCACCGCAGCAGCGTGATGAGGAAGATGCAGGCCCGCTCGCTCGGCGAACTGATCCAGAGCTGGAACCTGCTGCCTGCGCATCTGCGCGAGCCCGAGGCCTAGACCATAGTATGGTTACGTGCGGCCCCGATTTCAGCGACATCTCGCGGCATCGCGCTGGTGGCGCCGGTAAGAGGCTAATATTTTGTCCGAAACGCCACTTGTCGCGATCGTGGATGACGACGAAGCGGTGCGCGACGCACTGCTGAACCTCCTGCAGGTCGAGGGCCTAGGGGCAATGGGATATGCCAGCGCAGCCGCTTTCCTGAGCGATCCCGTATCGCGAAGCTTCGACTGCGTCATCACGGACGTCAGGATGGACGGCATGGATGGCCTGGAACTCCAACGCCGGGTCAGATCGATCGATCCGCTGATGCCGGTGATCTTCGTCACGGCCGCCATCGATGACACGACCCGAACTCGCGCCATGAGCGAGGGCGCAACCGCTTATTTCACCAAGCCGGTCGCGAATGCCGAACTCATGCGCGAACTCTTTCTCGCGCTACGTCTCCGGCCAGGCTGCTGAGATGACGTCGCTCCGCCCTGGCCTGGCAAAGGCGGGAGCGGGATCGCACGCACGCGACCGTGAGATGCGCCGCTATGATGGGGCGTGCTGGGCACTCGATATTTCCCGCGCGCGGACGCTGGTGGCCTCGCTTGCCGTGGGCAATCGGCCGGCCGGCTGGGTCGAGCGGCTGCTTCGCGAGACGGAGATCGTCGAGGCCAATGCCAACGCGGTCCATCTCTTCGGCGCCTATGCCGGGCGCGACCGGATGCTGGGACAGCCGATCCTTGCCTACTGGCCGGCCGAAGGCTCCTTCATCCTGGCCGACCTCTTGATCAGCGCCATCATAACCGGGTCGAGCACGCTCAGGATCAGATCGCTCGTCCTGCGCGATCCTAAATTGACGGCCTGGTTCAGCGACGATGAAAGCCAGTCCGACACGCTGTTCCTGGCCATCCTCGCCAATCCGGTGGATGACCGGTCGTTCTGGTCGCTGCGATCGAGCGAGGAACGATACAACAACCTCATTCACCACCTGCCGTTTGCGTTCCTGGAAGTGGATTCCCGGGCTCAGGACGAGCGCTTCGACCAACTCCGCCGTGACGGCCAAACCGACATATCCGCTTATCTTGCCGAACGTCCGAACGACATCCTCGAAGCACGGAAGATCGTGCGCATTACCAACGTCAATCAGAGCGCGGTGACGCTGTTCGGCGCGTGCGACGCGGACCAGTTGATAGGTCCGGTCGATCCCCTGTTCGCCGCCTCGCCCGACTCCGCGCGCCGGGTGATGGAACATCATTTTGCCGGGGATCGCCGCCACTCGGAGATCATGAAGCTGCGGACGTTCGACGGCCGGCTGCTCGACGTGTCGCTTTCGGTGATTTACCCGACGCGTCCGGAGCAGCTCGACATCACGCTGATCATGCTCGAGGACATCACCGAGCGGCTGCGCACCGAGGCGCAGCTGCGCCAGCTCCAGACCGACTTCAGCAGGGCGGCACGCATATCCATGCTGGGCGAGCTGACCTCCTCGATCGCGCACGAGGTCAACCAGCCGTTGTCGGCGATCCTGACCTATGCCGAGACCAGCCTGCGATGGCTGTCGCGCGATGAGCCCAACCTGGAGAAGGTGAGGCAGCTCACGACGCGCATCTCGGATAGCGCCAGGCACGCCGGCGAGATCGTCCAGCGCATTCGGGGTATGACCGCGCGTCACGTGCCGCGGATGGCGCTGGTGGATCTCAATGATGTCATCGACGAGGCGCTGCTGTTCGTACGCCACGAGATCGAGGCGCGATCGATCGGCCTTTCGGTGCGCCTGCGCCGCGACCTGCCATCGGTCTTCGGCGACCGGGTCCAATTGCAGCAAGTCGTCGTCAACCTGTTGGTCAACGGCATCCAGGCGATCCAGCAACAGGGCGCCTCGCCCGGCGCGATCGAGCTCAGCACCGATCTGGACGAGCATGGTGCAGTCACGTTCACGATCCGCGACAACGGCCCCGGTATCGCCGAGGAAGACTTCAACCGGGTCTTCAACAGCTTCTTCACGACCAAGGAAGAAGGCATGGGCATTGGGCTGGCGATCTGTCAGTCGATCATCGCCGCGCACGGCGGCGCGATCGGCGCGTCCAACCTGCCGGAGGGAGGCGCGCGCTTCTGGTTCTCGCTGCCAGCCGGCTGATGTACGTCCGGCGGCGGCACTAGAGTCGTTTTCGCTAAGGCGGGATCGACGGCGAAAGCCCTCTCCCTTGAGGGAGAGGGGTTGGGTGAGGGTGCCCGCACTACGGGTCCGGGCGCTCGCCTGCGGCTCGCTCCCCCTCACCCCAGCCCTCTCCCCGTCGGGGAGAGGGAGCTCCGCTTCGATCAGACCGAAAACGAGTCTAATCGCCATCGGACGTCTTTTCATCAGCTGCGGAAGAACGCGAGCAGGTCGGCGTTGAAACGGTCGCGATGCGTCTCTGCCAAGCCGTGCGGCGCGTCCGCATAATAGATTTCCCGGACGTCCTTGAGCAGCTTCGCCGCTTTATCCGCCGAATCCGCGATCGGCACGACCTGATCGTCCTCACCGTGCAGGATCAGTGTCGGGATATCGAACTTCCCGAGATCCTCGGTGAAGTCGGTCTCGGAGAAGGCTTTGATCGACTCGTAGGAATTCTTCATTCCGGCCTGCATGCACAGCCGCCAGAACTGGTCCATCACCCCTTCCGATATCTTGTTACCGGGCCGGTTGAGGCTGAAGAAGGCTCCGGCGAAGTCGCGGTAGAATTGGCAACGGTCGGCGACCAGATCATGCCGCATGCGATCGAACACTTCGAGCGGCAGCCCTTCGGGATTGGCCGCTGTCTTCACCATCAGCGGCGGGACCGCCGCGAACAGCACCGCCCTAGCGACGCGGCTCGTGCCATGCCGACCGATATAGCGTGTAATCTCGCCGCCGCCGGTGGAATGGCCGACCAGGTTGATGTCGCGCAGGTCGAGAGCTTCGATCAGCGCGGCGAGATCGTCGGCATAGCCGTCCATGTCGTTGCGCGCGCTGGTCTGCGCCGAGCGGCCGTGACCCCGCCGGTCATGCGCGATCGCGCGAAAGCCGTTCTGCGCGAAAAACAGCATCTGCGCATCCCAGGCGTCCGCGTTGAGCGGCCAACCATGCGAGAAAAGAACGACCGGACCTTCACCCCAATCCTTGTAATAGATTTCGTGCCCTTCGCTGGTGGTAATCGTCGGCATGGAAGTCTCCATTGATCGGGCGCCGGACGATCCCTCACGGAGCATCTTCAGCGCAGTGCCGGGCTATGGGCGGCGCGCCTGCGGATCGATTGGGGGAAGGTGCAGGCCGGGCACTGCCAAGAGGCAGGGATCCACATACCGCGGGTTAGACGCTGGTCGCTCCGGCCGCCTCGCCCCTGGTCCGCAGTGCCTTTGAGTATCGCCTTCCGGTCGATGACCTAAGCCAAAGAAGAGGTTGTCCTTCCTTTTGGCCAGTGCGGCGCAGCCTTCCGCATGATGGGCTGGCGCTGCGCCGACGCCGATGCTGGCAGCATTCCAGAAAGGGCAAAGCATGAAGATCGTAGTGATCGGCGGAACCGGGCTGATTGGGACAAGAGTGGTCGCTCGGTTGAAACGGCGCGGACTTGAGGTCGTCGTCGCCGCCCGCTCGACCGGCGTCGATCTTCTGACCGGCGTGGGCCTCGATCAGGCGTTCCACGGTGCTGACGTCGTGATCGACACGTCCAATTCGGGTTACGTCGAAGCCGCCAAGATGCAGCACTTCTTCGAAGCGGCTGGAGCAAATCTGTTCGCGGCAGAGCGGCAGGCGCTGGTGCCGCATCACGTCGCTTTGTCCGCAGTCGGTACCGACCAGCTGGACAGCGGATATTTCAAGGCGAAACGGGTGCAGGAGGACCAGGTCGTCGCGTCCCACATCCCTTTCACGATCGTCCGTGCGACCCCATTCTTCGAGTATCTTTACGAAGTCGTGGATCAGGGTGGCGACGGTGACACGTTGCGCCTGCCCCCAGTGCTGATCCAGCCGATCGCGGCGGACGACGTTGCAAGTGCGCTGGTGCAGAGCGCTCTGGCGGGCCCCTCCAACAACATTGTCGAGGTGGCTGGGCCGGATACCTTTTCATTGCCCGCGCTTGCCGAGGAAATCCTCACCGCCAACGTCGCTGACCGGCGGCGAGCATCCCAGGTTTGCGCCGACCAGCTTCGACGACTGGCTGCGCCATTCGCTGCTTCCCGCGTGAATTGATCGGGCACCCACCTCCTCCCTTCAACGAAAGGATTTCTTATGAAGATCGTGGTCATTGGCGGAACCGGGCTGATCGGCTCGAAAGTCGTGCAGAAGCTGACCCAGCAGGGCCATGTGGCCGTCGCCGCGGCACCAAGCACTGGCGTGAACACGATCACCGGCGAGGGCCTGGACGACGCCCTTGCCGGCGCACAGGTGGTGGTAGACGTCTCCAACTCACCGTCCTTCGACGAACAGGCGGCGATGGATTTCTTCCGGACGGCGGGTCGCAACATCACCGACGCGGAGATGAAGGCCGGCGTGCGTCATCATGTCGCGGTGTCGGTGGTCGGAACCGACCGATTGCAGGATAGCGGCTATTTCCGCGCGAAGCTGGCTCAAGAGCAGCAGATCAAGGGCGCGGGCGTGCCCTATACCCTGCTCCATGTGACTCAATTCTTCGAATTCGTCCGTTCGATCGCAGACTTCTCCATGATCGATGGTGCGGTTCGCCTGCCTCCGGTCATGTTCCAGCCGATCGCGGCCGAAGATGTCGCCGAAGCGGTGGTCGAGGCCGCCTTGGGAACGCCCGCCAACACGACCATCGAAGTCGGCGGCCCCGACATCTTCACGCTCGACGAGCCGGTACGACTCGCGCTCGCACATGATGGCGATCCGCGTCAGGTGATTGCGGACCCTGCAGCGCCCTATTTTGGCGTTCAGGTCACCGAGCGAACCCTGGTGCCGGCCACCAACGCGCGTCGCGGCAAGGTCCACTTTGACTGGTGGCTTGCCAACGTCCCCGCGCCGGCACGCAAATGACGCCAGCACCCCTTCAACCCCAAGGATCGGCCGGACGCCGGCCGTTCCAGACGGAGTCGAGACTATGTTAAAGCGATTGGCTTTGGGAACGGCCGTCACGCTGGGTATCGCGGCCCTCGCAAACGGTACCTACATGCTGGTTTCACCCGTCGGATGGTACTTCACCGTACCGGGCGTGACCACGACCGGCCCGTTCAACCAGCATTTCCTTCGTGATATCGGCTTGATCTTCCTGTTCATCGCCGGCGCATTCCTGATCGGCGCGGCCCGCGCCCGTTATCGCGTAGCGCTGTGGGGCGCGGCGTCGCTCTGGCTGGCGGGGCATGCGCTTTTCCATGTCTGGGAGGTGCTGGTCGGCATCTGCGGGCCGTCTGCACTGGCACGCGACTTTCTCGCGGTCTCGCTGCCTGCGCTGCTCGGGATCGCCGTGACCGCATGGGCTGTAGGTGATTCCAAGGATCGATCTGGCAGATCAGCTTGATCGCGAATTCCTAGCGACGCTGCGAGCGGAGGCTCGAGATGCGGGTCGACTAGCGTGGCTGGCTCGAAATCACGGTGGGACCTTAATGAAACTCAGGATCATGGCCGCGGTGCTTGCGCTGACCCTCTCTGTTGCGGCCGCAGGTGAGATCCGGCCGTTTCCAAAGGCATTTCGGGTTAACGACATCGCCGTGAATGGAACGACGATCCATGTGCGTGTCGGAGGGGCCGGACCCGCCGTCGTCCTGCTTCACGGATATGGCGAGAGCGGTGACATGTGGGCGTCTCTGGCGGCCGATCTTATGGCCAGGCACACGGTCGTTGTTCCGGATATTCGCGGAATGGGCTTGTCGTCCAAACCAAAGGGCGGCTTCACCAAAATGAACCAAGCGACCGACGTCGCCAGCTTACTGGATGCCTTGAAGATCGAGCGTGCCGACGTGGTTGCTCACGACGTAGGCAATATGGTGGCGTTTGCCTTCGCCGCGAAATATTCGAGCCGTGTCACCAAGCTCGTCGTTATAGATGCCCCGATTCCAGGAATCGGCCCGTGGGATGACATCGTGAGGAGCCCCCTGACGTGGCATTTCCGCTTCGGTGGGCCCGACATGGAGCGCTTGGTGAAGGGCCGCGAGCGCATCTACCTGGATCGGTTTTGGAACGATTTTTCGGTCGATCCAAAGACTTTCTCGGAAGCCTCTCGCGAACATTATGCACGTCTCTTCTCCATGGCTGGAGCCATGCACTCGGGGTTTGAGCAATACCGGGCATTCGATCAGGATGTGATAGACAATCGGGCGTGGCTGGAAGGCCATGGAAAGCTGAAAATGCCGGTGCTGGCTCTTGGTGCGGAGCACGGCCTTGGCTTGCAGATGGCCGAGATCATGCGGGCCGGAGCAACGAACGTGATGGGCGGCATTATTCCCCGCTCGGGTCACTGGGTCATGGAGGAAAATCCGACCATGACCGTCCATTTGGTTCGAGCTTTCCTCGACCATTAGGCCGGTGTGTCGGACAATGCGGACGCTGCAACGCAGATGGATGAGCGGGCGCTTTCGGGAGGGCCTGCTAATTGTCGCATCCGGCTTGCCCCGGAGCAGCCCGAACGCAGCGCCTTGCACCCAGTCGGCCGACTTGCGCCCGTTCCGATCATTCGGAGCTAAAGCCCAACGGCGCGGTTCGCTGTTTCCCACGTTCCAAATTGCAGCTGCATTTGACGAGGGCGAATGACTTTACGATATCGCCGGGTCTCACGACAAAGGTCAGGAGTCTCGCCAATGCCGTATCGCCTGCTCGCGCTGACAATCGCCGCCATTCCGGCGACAGCGATAGCGCAACTCGCCACGCCGAACTGGGATCAGGTCGATGCGGGGGTCAAGGCGATCTGCAAACGTGTCGGACGGCCCAAACCGCCTGCGGCGGATCGCCCTTCCGCCGCGCAAATCAAAACGCTGAGGGGCTGCGACTCCGAGAAGCTCTATTACGGTGAGGGCGTAAAGCCGGATTACCGCAAGGCGCGCCAGTGCGCCTTCGTAGAGGCGCAGGCCCAGGATGCCCCCGTATTCCACGGAGACACGATCCTGATGCAAATCTACGCCAACGGCTTTGGCGTGAAGCGCGATCCGGATCTAGCGACGGCTTACGCCTGCGGGATAGACGGCGCGCCGATGGAGATTGCCGGCCGAATTTCGCATCTCCAATCCCTCAAGACCAAGCCCGATAGTTTCGACTATTGCGACGACATCACCAGCGGATGGGGGGCCGGCGCATGCGAAGCGCGAGATTCCAAGAGCGAGGCGGCCGCTCGCGATAAACGGCTGAACGCTTTGCTGGTGAAGCTCCCACCCGCGGCACGTCCGCTCTACGCTGCGGCGAAGAAGAGCTTCGACGCCTTCGTTGACGCGCGTGGTGATGGCGAGGTCGATCTCTCCGGCACGCTGCGCTCGGCCGACGTGATCGCGGAGCAGGATCGCGTGCGCGACCAGTTCCTCAAGGATCTCGAGCGCCTGACTTCGAACAGGTGGCCCCTCGCTACGTCCACAGACGCCAAGTCGACCGACGCGCTGCTCAACGCCAGCTATCGCAAGGCGCTCGCCTGGGCCGCCGGCAAGGACAATTCCTCGACCATCAAGGGAGAAGCCATCCGCAAGACGCAGCGCGCCTGGCTTATCTACCGGGACGCCTATGTCCGGTTCGCCGCCGCCGCCGCACCTCAAATCAGCGCCGATGCGGTGCGGACCAGGCTGGACCGGCTCCGCACCGCGCAACTCGATCAGCTATCATCCAGCTGATCGCGGTCGGGCGG
>JAEKMC010000018.1 GCA_019508115.1 Sphingomonas sp. | reverse complement strand
GAAGGCCTCGCCGCCTTCGAGTGGCTCGACCGGCGCCAGACCAACAGCGACGGCCAATTCCGCGCGATCGGGACGGACAGTTTCGGCAGAAGGTACGCAGACCCGCTGCCGTTCGATCAGCAGCCGCTCGAGGCCTGGGCGACGGTCGATGCCGCCTTGTTCGCACATGGACTGACGGGGCAGAAAAACTGGCTGGATACGGCCTGGCGCGCGCAAGGCTGGTATCTGGGCGAGAATGACCTGTCACTGCCGATCGCCACGCTTTCCGACGGCGGCTGTTATGATGGGCTGATGAGCGATCGCGTCAATCTGAACCAGGGCGCCGAATCGATACTTGCTTTCCAGTTCGTCTGCGCCGCAATGACAAAAGCGGCAGCCGGCATCGGCTCAAAGCCCGAGAATGTCCGCAGCGGTTTCTCAAGATAGCATCAAAGCGACGGGTTGCATCGAATAAGGCTTTATTTGCCGGGCGGGTGCCGGAATAAGGCGCAAGGCACTGGTCGTTTCCGGTGCGGAACCTTAACGACCAGCGCCGGGGTGTTGCTTGCTTGATGTTATCCACCATCCGCTGCGTCTGACGGCCGATCCAGCCCGGGTCGTGGTGCGCCCATTCCATATACCGATCGACGCGGGCGTGTCCGCCGACCGGCCCGGACGCGTGCGGCGCATCGTCGATGCGGTTCTCGCGCTGGACGAGGAGATGGCGGAAATCGAGCTGGAGCTTGTGTTGCGCGATTTCGAGGCGCGCCACTGGCAGACGCGCGCGGTCTTCATCACGCGCTATGCCCAGATCGAGCAGGCGCTGGCGCTCGACGGCGACCATATTTCGGAGATGAAGCGTCAGCTGATCGGCGCTTATTTCTGTCACGAATATAGCTATGCCGCCGCCGCGCTGATGAATCCCAGCGTGATCGCGCACCCCGATCAGACCGGCCTATCGAAAGGGGCGGTTCGCATCGCCATGTCGCTGCGTGCGGTGGGCGAGGGGCATATCTCGTCGGTTTCGTTCCGCGAAGGCATATTGGGGCCCGGACCGACGGTCGAGCTGATGCCCGAACCGCCCTTTGCCACTGCCGCCGACAGCGCGATCGAAGTCGGCAATGGGGCGATCGAGGTCCATCGTCACGCCGACAGCTCGCTTTCCGGCACCGTCCTGTTCCCGATGACTGCCGCCCAGTCGAAGGGACTGGAGGATATGCGGCTCGTCGAATTCACGCATGACGACGGCAGCCGGGAATGGATCGGCACCTATACCGCCTATAACGGCGCGACCATTCGTTCCGAATTGCTGCGGACGCGCGACTTCCGCAGCTTCACGCTCATGCCGATGAGCGGCCCGGCTGCGCGCAACAAGGGAATGGCGCTGTTCCCGCGCAAGGTCGGCGGCGAATATCTGATGATCGGCCGCCAGGATGGCGAGAATGTCTTCCTGATCCGGTCCGACAAGCTCGACCATTGGGGTGAGGGCGAATTGCTGCTCGTCCCGAAATATCCCTGGGAAATGGTCCAGATGGGCAATTGCGGCTCGCCGATCGAGTTGGACGAAGGGTGGTTGCTGCTGACCCACGGCGTGGGCGCGATGCGCAAATATTCGGTTGGGGCGGTGCTGCTCGACAAGAAGGACCCGTCCAAGCTGATCGGCCGGATGAGCCAGCCCTTGCTGTCGCCGGCGGACGAGGACCGCGAGGGTTATGTCCCCAACGTCGTCTATAGCTGCGGCGGCATGCGCCACGGCGACCTGATCTTCCTGCCTTATGGTGTGGCCGACAGTTCGGTCGCCTTTGCGTTTGTCTCGATTTCGAGCCTGATCGAAGCCATGCGATAAAGAGATCCCCGCAAGGTCATGCCTCGCGGGGATCAGGAACGGCGCCGGTCACAGGGGATTTTCGCGGCCCGCCGAATCTTTCATGCGTGGATCAGCGTCTTCATTTTCGCAGCGCGTTTGCCGGTCGAGCGGGTCGCGAGCTTGGCGACCAGCACAGCGATACCGGCGGCGAAATATGAGAGCAGCGCGGTTTCCGCATCGAGCATGACCGCCACGAGCAGCGCGATCCGCAGATAGAGCGGGTTGAACCCGAACGTCTCGCCAAGTGCGTGGCAGATGCCGAACAGATTGTCGCGGGGGCTCTGCACTGGGGCGGTCTGGTTGCTCATTCTCTGCGTCCGTTTTCTGGCGATCGGGCCGATCCCGATCCTGTCGTCATCTGCAATGCAGGGGCCATGCCAAATGGACGTTAGAGGCTGAATGCCGTCTGAAAGCGTGCGAGAACCTCTCACTCACACCAATAAATGGCGAGAAATCCCAATGTCGGGCTGTCCGGATCCGAACATTCGTTGGTGATCGAGTGTCCGCGCGCGGACGGGTTCAGCCGAAAAAGGCCACCCAGGTGGTGAAATCGTCGCTCACGTCGATGAAACGGTGCGGCACGTTCTTGGGCACCCAGGCGAGATCGCCCGCGGCGAAAGCCCGCGGCTCGCCTTCGATTTCCAGTGTCGCCTTGCCTGCCACGCAGATATAGGCCTCGTCGCGATTATGCTCGGTTTGATGGTCGGTTCCACGCGGCGCGAAGATCAGTACCTGCGCGCCGGGTTGGTTGACGAAACAGTCATAAGGTTCGCCCTCGGGCCATTTCGCCGATGCAGGCCGCGGCAAGGGCGCGATCGCCTCGGCCATCGTCCGGATGAAGGCGTCGCTCATTGCGGCGGCAGCGGAGTCACTTGGGTATAGACCACCACCCACTGCCCGTTTCGTTTGGCGAACATGTCCGAATAGCGGAAATGCTCCTTGAACGGCTTGCCATGATCGGTGCCGCTGATCCGCGCATCGCCGCCGACGATCGCCGTGTCCGCCGATGGACGGATGAACAGCCGGTCCTTGATGTCGAACGGATCGAGATGCGCATTGGGATCGGTGAAGCCGTCGATGAAGTCCTTCTTGTCGCCGACGCGTCCCGACCCGTGGACCAGCAGATAATCGGGCGCGAGCATCCGTTCCAACACCGCCCGGTCACCGTGAAGCTGGGCATCGTCGAATGCCTGGGCCGCCGCGCGAACCTCCGCATTATCCGAAGGTGCCTGTGCCGCAGCCGGCGTCGCGACGAGAAGGGTGAGGGCCAGGATGCTGCGTGCGTTCATTCCTCGTCCTTTCGCGGCGGCAAGGGCGCCAGCGGATCGTTCGTATCAACGACCGTGCGGAGCATTATGCTCCATGCCTCGATCGCTTGCGCAAGCTGCGCCGGATCGATCTTGTCGAGCGTGTCGTCGGCAGTGTGATGGATCTCGAAATAACGCGTGCCGTCATTGTCGAGATCGATCACGGGCACGCCCTTCTGCACCATCGGCCCGACATCGGTGCCGCCGTGCGCTTCGCCTTCCTTGGGCTCGACGCCGATCAGATTGAGCCTGGCGACAAGTTCGTCGCGTAGCGCCGATTTGGGCTGCGCGAAGCTTGCGCCGAAAGCCCAGATTTTGTCGGCGCCGAAATCGGCTTCGGCCGCGAGAGCATGCTTCTCGCCCGCATGCGCCTTGGCATAAGCCAGGCCGCCAAAGCCGCCCGGCTCTTCCGCGCCGAACCAGACCAGCCGGATGGTGCGTTTGGCGCGCGGACCGTCGAGGATCGATTTGGCTGCCGCGGTGGTGATCGCAACCCCCGCGCCATCGTCGATCGCGCCGGTCCCAAGATCCCAGCTGTCGATATGGCCGCCGATCAGCACGAGTCCCGAGGACGGATCGGTGCCCGGCACCTCGGCGATGACATTGCCCGATTGACGCGTGCCGACCATCTTCGGCGTGAGCGTCAGGTGAAGCGACACCGGCTTGCCGCGCGCGAGGATGCGCTCGAGCTGCTCGGCGTCCGGTACGCTCAGCGCGGCCGCCGGGATGGGCTTGGAGCCATCGAGCCAGTTGGTTACGCCGGTATGCGGGACGCGATGGTGATCGGTGCCGATCGAGCGGATCAGCATCGCGGCTGCACCCTTTTTGGACGCGATCGATGCCCCCGCGAAGCGGATCAGGCCGTAAGTACCGTAGGACGAGCCATCCTGTGTCGGCATCATGCGATGCCACACGAACACGATCTTGCCCTTCACCGCCGCGTCGGGCGCGGCCTTGAGCGCGTCGAGACTGGGAAAGCCGACAATCTCCGCGGTGATGCCGCCGTCGGGCGTGGCGCCGCTATTGCCGAGTGCGGCGAGCACCAGTTTCTGCGGGAAAGGCGAAACGACGTCCGCCGTCTCGGCGCCGCGCGTCCAGACCGGCATGTCGAACGGCTCGACATGGACATTGGCGAAACCGAGCGATTTGAGGCGCGCCACCGCCCAATCGCGGGCACGCGCCTCGGCTTCTGTGCCGGCCAGTCGCTGGCCGACCTCAGTGGTCAGGCTCTCGACGATATCATAGCCGAGCCCCGGCGGCGGAGGTGCGGCGAACGCGGAGGTGGAGAGAAGGGCGGCGGCCAGAGGCAAAAGGGTCGAGCGCATTCCCTATCGCTAGAACGGCGGCGCAACGATGAAAAGGGCGACGCGACCTATTTATTGTCCGCGCTGCCGCCACCATATTGGCAGGAACCGGCGCGCCGTCTATCCGCGATGCCGACCAGTTTTCTCAACATCCCAAAATCCGCGGAGACGCCATCTTATGGCCGTGCAGTATAGCTACGTCATGAAAGGCCTGACGAAGACCTTTCCCGGCGCGAACAAACCCGTGCTCAACAACATCCACCTGCAATTCCTGCCGGGCACGAAGATTGCGATCATCGGCGTCAACGGCGCCGGCAAGTCGACGCTGATGAAGATCATGGCCGGCATCGACACCGAATATTCGGGCGAAGCCTGGGCGGCCGACGGCATCCGCGTCGGCTACCTGCCGCAGGAGCCGCAGCTCGATCCCGACAAGACCGTGCTCGAAAACGTCAAGGATGGCGTGCGCGCCGTCGCCGACATGGTCGATCGCTTCAACGCGATCTCGGCCGAAATGGGCGATCCCAAGGACGATACGGATTTCGACGCGTTGCTGGAGGAGATGGGCCACCTTCAGGAAAAGATCGACGCGGTCGACGGCTGGACGCTCGACAACCAGCTCGAGATCGCGATGGAAGCCCTGCGCTGCCCGCCTGGCGACAGCCCCGTGACCAAGCTTTCGGGCGGCGAGAAGCGCCGTATCGCGCTGACCAAATTGCTGCTCGAAAAGCCCGAAGTGCTGCTGCTCGACGAACCGACCAACCACCTCGATGCGGAAAGCGTCGCCTGGCTTGAGCGGCATCTGATCGATTATGCGGGCAACGTCATCCTCGTCACCCACGATCGCTACTTCCTCGATAATGTCGTGGGTTGGGTGCTCGAGCTCGACCGCGGCCGCGGTTTGCCATTCGAGGGCAATTATTCGGCATGGCTTGAGGGCCGCGCCAAGCGGCTCGAGCAGGAAGAGCGCGAGGAGAAGGGCCGCCAGACCGCGATCCAACAGGAGCTCGCCTGGATCCGCCAGAGCCCCAAGGCCCGCCAGACCAAGTCCAAGGCGCGTATCCGGGCGTTCGACGAACTGGTCGAAAGGCAGAATGACCGCCGTCCCGATACCGCGCAGATCCTGATCCAGATCCCCGAACGACTCGGCAACAAGGTGATCGAGGCGGAAGGGCTGACGAAATCCTATGGCGACAAGCAGCTCATCAAGGACTTGAGCTTTACCCTGCCGCCGGGCGGCATTGTCGGCGTGATCGGACCCAACGGCGCGGGCAAGACCACCTTGTTCCGCATGATCACCGGCCAGGAACAGCCCGATTCCGGCAAGATCGACGTCGGACCGACGGTGAAGCTCGGCTATGTCGACCAGAGCCGCGATCACCTCGACGCCAACAAGAACGTCTGGGAGGAAATCTCCGACGGGCTCGACCGCTTCACCTTCGGCAAGCACGACGTCGCGACACGCGCCTATGTCGGCGCCTTCAACTTCAAGGGGCCGGACCAGCAGAAGCGCGTGGGCCAGCTTTCGGGCGGTGAACGCAATCGCGTCCATATGGCCAAGATGCTGAAGGAGGGCGGCAACGTCCTGTTGCTGGACGAACCCACCAACGACCTCGACGTCGAAACCCTGCGCGCGCTCGAGGAGGCGCTCGAAAGCTTCGCCGGTTGCGCGGTGGTGATCAGCCACGACCGCTTCTTCCTCGATCGCCTCGCGACGCACATCCTCGCGTTCGAAGGCGACGGCCATGTCGAATGGTTCGAAGGCAATTTCGAATCCTACGAAGAGGATAAGCGCCGTCGTCTCGGCGATGCGGCCGACCGGCCGGGCGCGGGCGCCTACAAGAAACTCACCCGATAATGACGAGCGCGGCGTCCTCACTGGGACGCCGCGCTTGTTTCACATCGGCACCTGCACGGTGTCGTCCTGGGGATATTGTTTGGGCCGGCTCGCCGCGACCGGCCTGACCTGTTCGGGCATGGCCTGCGGCTTGGGCCCTTCCATCAGTATCGCGCGCTGGATTCGGGCCGACACGGTCGGCTCGGAAACCGCTTCGACCGGGGCTTCGCCGAACAATGGTGCCGGGGTTCCTTCGGGCACCAGCTGCCATTTACTGACATAGACATCGCCATTCCATTCGACGCGCACTGTGATCGCCTGCGGCAGCGGCGCCTTGATCTTGTCGATCACCACACGTCCGCCATAGGCATCGCCCGGATCGACCGTGGTCAAAGCCAGTATCTCGTCGCCGATCTGCGCGGCATCGCGCCGTCCATTGGCCTGGATCGATCCCGCCGCGGCGATGCCACTCGCGCCGATGATGGCGGCGTTCGCGCTGTTGGAGCCGTCATGGTAGGTGATCCGGGAAACGCGCGTTCCATACGGACCGCTACTGCGGATCGTCGCGTGCGAGCTGCTGGCCGCGGCGACACCCGCGGCCACGCCGCTTACTGCCGCGACCGCCATTGACGTCCAGAAGGCACGATGGTTGGCGCGCTTCTGCAATTCGTTGACGGTGAAGATATGCGCGGGCGCTTCGCCAACAGACACGCTGACATTGCTCAAATCGATATCCGAGGCACGGTTCGACCGGTTGAAGACGGTGATGCCGAAATTGACGCAGCCATGGTCCATCGCGAGCGGCGTCACCTCGATCGCACCGTTGCGGCCACGCAGTTCGATGGTCGGCTGCCCCTGGCGGTGGCGCAGAATCGACATGCCATAAGGCACGGGCTGCAGCAGCGGCGCGGCGGCCTTCAGCGTCGCTGTCGCCGTCATCGCGAATATGGCGGATGCGGCGGCGATTGTCTTGATCATCACTCTCTCCCCAAACCTGCGTGATCGCTAGACAAAAGGGGTTAAGCGAGGCGGGGTACGGCATGGTGAAAGCCACTTTAAATCTCCATTATGGTTGCTGACTTGCTGCGCCGCCCGCCAATCGGCAAAATCATGCGCATGGCGATTGAAACCCTGTCGGAATGGCTCGAAGCCGAAGGCATCGTCCCCGCCGAGGGACCGGGATCGATCGCCGACGCCGAACGCGTGCGCGACCTGCTGATCGCGGCCGCGCGGCGCGGCGAGTCGATCAGCTATTCGCAATTGCTGGGCGAGCTCGGCCATCGCTTCACGCGGCCGAAGATGCGCGCAGTGTGCAAGACGCTGGACGTGATCGACACACGCGCGGCGGCAGCGGGCGAGCCCGAGCTCGCGGTGCTGGTGGTGCGCGAATCCGACCGGTTGCCGGGGCAGGGCTGGTGGGTCGGCGCTGCCGCATCGCGCCGCTACGAGGGCGCCTGGACCGGGCCGGAGGCAGAGGCGTTCGTACGCGAGATCCAGCAGCGCGTGTTCGATTTCTGGCGAACGCCGACCTGACCGAACCTGTTTTCGCTTATGGCGATGGCGAGGGCGGCGTCCTGTGCGTGTCGAGGTGCGGATTTGGGGCGAGGGTGGCGTCTGATCAGACAGTCCACGATTGAACGGCACCCGGTGACGAAACAGTATCAAAAAGGCCCGCGAAAGGCCGCACCGTGATGATGCTCTGGATAATGGCGGTAAGTCTGGCATCGAGTCCCGACCTCGGCGTCGCGGCCGGGCGCTGCCGGATACCCGAGACCGGACCGGCCTTCCTGGTGGATGTGACGGGTCTCAAGGACCGCGCCGGCCGCCTCAAGCTGGAACTCTATCCGGCCAGTGACGAGGATTTCCTCGCGGACGACAATGTCCTGATCTCAGCGGGCAAAGCCTTTGCGCGGGTCGAGAGCGCGACGCCGCAGGAGGGGCCGGTGCAGCTCTGCATTCGTGCGCCGCATGCGGGCCGCTATGCGCTCTCCCTGCTCCACGATCGCAATTCGGACCGCAAGTTCCAGCTTTCGATCGATGGCATCGGTTTTTCCGACAACCCCAAACTCGGCTGGTCCAAACCCGGCGCCGATCGCGTCGCGGTGGATGTCGGTGATGCGCCGCGGCGGATTACGATCGTGATGAACTATCGTCACGGCCTCGGCATGCGCCCGGAAAAAACGCCGGACTGACACCCCATACGGAACCGCCTTTGGGGATATTTACCGCGGGCACTGCCATATGCGTGAGAGCCTGGAGGACGGATATCCCTTCGTCACGGTGGAGAGGGCCCGATTGGGTTATGAGCCCGCCAACCGCCTTCTAAACAATCTTTTGACGAGCCAGGCTTCAAGAATCCGGCCGACCACGTACAGAATCGCGAAGAACGACGCGAAGACGTATGCAGACGTCGGCGACGGCTTTCCGCCTCGCCTGGAAAGCTTTTCCTCTCCCTTCTTGGGCGCCTCGGGTGCGGGGGCGCCCAGGAACTTGTCTATCGGGTTGAGTTTAGGGACCACGGCTTTCTCAGCGGGCTTTTTCGATGCGTCCGCAGCTTTCCCGGCCGCAGCTTCGGTCGCCGGTTTTTGGGACTTGCCCACCAGGATCGTGAGCTGGGCGATACCCAGGAACAGCGGCACCAGCAGAAAACAGAACAGCAAGGCCCGGCTGACCAGGTGATACTGTAGCAAAGAGCCGGCCGCGCCCTTCTCGATCCGCAGGACGCCGCTGTCGAAAACGGACATCTTGTCCTGCGCCGGCTGGTCCTTCTTGCTGAAGGTCAGCGTGTCGCTGGTCCGTTCGTGGCTGGTGCCGGTCTCGTCGAACAAAGGGGCGAGCTTGTCGAAGGCGTCGTTGCCCGATTGCCCCGGCGCGAGCTCCAGGCTGCCCCTGACGTGCCAGATCCAGTTGATCAAACGCATGCCTGGCAACTTGCCCCCAAACACGGTGTCGCTATCGGTGGATGAGCCGCCATCGGCCGGTCCCCAGGGCTGCGGCGACCACGGCTGCGTCGCTCTGATCGGCGAGGTCATTCGGCCGGCACCGCGACTGAGGGACGGCCGAACCGTTCCTTGATCGCTTTCCAACCCTCTGTGAACGGATAGGTCATCTGCTCGCGCACCGTCATGCGGCGGCCGCCTTCCATGCCCAGCAATTCTGCCTCGCCGTCGATGCAGGTGCCAAACATGCGGTCGATGAAGACGAAGGACCCGGCATAATTGCTGCGCGTGGATTCGAAATCCTGCGAGTGATGCAGGCTGTGATGCTCGGTGGTGGTGAACAGGAACCGCCACCATCTCGGCGAATTGAAGCGCACGTTGATATGCTGGTAGGTCCCGACCGCCAGCCCGAACGAGCCGGCGAGCAGGAAGGCGCGCGGCACGAAATCGAAGAAGCCGCCAATGCCGAGCCCGATCAGGAAGAGCTCGACCGGATTGCCCACCGCGCCTTTGTTGATGTTCAACTGGGTGATGTAATGATGCACCGAGTGGGGCAGCCACAGCGGGTACCAATTATGCATCCCGCGATGCATCCAATATTGCCCGAAATCGAAGATGAACGTGAGCAGGAAGGCCTGCAGCAACAGCGGCAAGCCCGTGAACCATGCGAACTTGTCCAGGTGGAGATGGCCCTGGACGGCTTTCACTACGACATCGCTGCCGATGTAGCTGTCGACGATGCGGAGCAACGTGTAGGTGAGCCCGACATAGAACAGGTCGACGACCAGTTCCTTCCAGGTCAGGCGCCAGCTCGCATAGCGCGGGTTCACCCATTCGAGCCCCAGCATCAGCACCCTGAAGCCGATGCCGATGCCGATCGCGGTCGATGCCTTGGCGATCGAGTTGGGCGCGTAATACCAGAAGGCCAGCAGCGCGAACAGGAACGTGGGCTGGAACCAGGTGAAGATGAATTGCTTCACCGGGCCGCCTTCCACCTTCGGGATGTTCTCCCATCCGATGGTTACCGGCGATTGGGTTCCAACGACCCTGTTACCTACGCGAATGCCGTCCATCTTGTCCCCGCTGTGCCGAGTCTCAGCGTCAAACTATCCGGGGCACGGCGGCGACGTTATACGTCATCAGACGTATAACCCGTCGGCCAAGGCTGGAGAGGGGGCGTGGTCGGGGACTGCAACGACTCTTGGGCACTCAGATCATTGGGAAATTCTGGTTCGGAGGGCAGTTGACGGCTGCTTCGCGCCCAATGTCGGCCATTCCCGAGCGGCGCGCGAGTTCCCGAAATCGGACGTTCGTTCAGCCAAAGGTGGCGCTATACACTATTGGATAATTGGGGCCGGCTGATTGCGCCCCTATAACGTCCAGAACGGCTTCCACTCCATCTTCTGGCTCGCCCGCTCGGAATAGTTAGTGTGCTGCTCGCTAAGGTCGTCGAGTGGTTGATCGTTGACGTGGGAGAAAGCTGCTTCCATCGCCCGATCCCTGCCCGCCGTCCAATCAGCGAACCGGAGCGGGACCAATATGTCGGGCATGGTCCAGATCCGCTTGTCATAGGGATGGGAGTCGAA
>JAEKMC010000074.1 GCA_019508115.1 Sphingomonas sp. | reverse complement strand
CCGATCACGCCCAATATCAGTGCGGCGGATCGCCAGCGGCCATTCCGCGCGATGCCCGCAGGCGGCAAATATCTGTTGGTTCTTGCCGGTGCGACCCACATGCAGTTCAACGGACAAGACGTGCTGCGCAACGGCATGGCACCCGATCCGCATGTCCGCGCGGTCACGATCGCCGCCACCACCGCATTCTGGAAGGCGACCCTGATGCAGGATCAGGCGGCAACCGATTGGCTGACACGCGGCGGACTGCAGGCAATGCTTGCGGCCGGCGATAGTTTCGAGGTGCGGTGACCCGGTGGTGGCAAAGGATGAACAACGTCCTTTTGTCCTTGCCGCCGAAGATCAGCTGGATCGGCCGTTCGGGCACGTCGATCCGCGTGATCTCCTTGCCATCGGGCGCGTAGACGAAGATCTGGCCATTCGCGACGAACACCTTGCCGTCGGGCCCGACCGCGACGCTCTCGCCGCCGCGATTGGCGAAGGGCTTGAGATCCGTCACCGTGCCGTTCGGCCCGACGAGGCCGTTATAGGTGCGGTCCTCGGATTCGTTGGTCAGGAAGACCCGCTCGCCCTGCTTGGCGGTCACGAAACCCAGCGCATCCATCGTATCGGAGAAACGCCAGTCGCCTTGGCGGAAGGCACGGAAAGCGGGGAGGACCAGGCTGCCGTCGGGCGAGACATATTCGCGTGCCTTGGGCGTTCCCATCCCCTTCACGAACTGCTCGGTCAGCGTCGGGAAGCGGTAGGTCTCGTGGTCGAGTTGATCCTGGAATTCGGCATCGTTCTTCCAGACATTGCCCGGCAGGGCGACCATCACGCCGTCACGCGCCTTGGCGGGCGTCGAGGGAATGAAAGTCACCTTCTCGACGGGTTCGTCGGGCTTGAACGCATAGACGGTCACGTCCGGGCCCTGCGGCGACAGCACCATCACGTTATCCGATTTGTCGATCGCGAGATTGACCGGGTCGAGCGGGTTGTCGCGCACGATCTCCAGCCCCTTCTCGCGCGTGAAGCGGTAGATGCGCTGGAAGCGGCGCTCGACGAAATAGAGCGATCCGTCGGGCGCGGTCGCGGCGCCCGAGATCGAGGCGAAGCCATCGGCGATCTTCTCCACCCCGCTCGCCCCCGGCAACGGCGTCGGCGGCGTCGCCACCGGCATCGTGTCGGTAATGTCGAGCATTGCGAACTCGCGCTCGCGATATTCGACGTTGCGCGTAACGTCGGTGATCGCATTCTCATACGGATATTTGCTCGCGCGCAGGTAAGGCGCGCAGCCATTCTCGTCGCAGATCGAATAGCCGCTCTCGGCATTGGTGTGCAGGTTGCGGAAGCGGATATCGGTCGAATTCTGGATGCGCACCGCGGTCGGCGCCACCTTGGGCATCCGGGTCACGCGGTAGGCGTGATAGTTTGCGAACAGCAGGTTGCGCGAATTGCGGATGTCGAGGCTGATCGCGTCGCCGCTATCACGCACCTCCTCCTCCGTCTGGGGCGCAAGGAATTCCCAATTCTCGACGCCGTCGAGCACGATCTCATTGCGGAAATGATGCTCGTTGGAGAGCTCGTAGACGTGGCCCCGCGTCCTGGTGTTGGTGACGTACAGGCCAGCCCAATTATAGGGATGCGGCATCCAGATATTGGCGAAGGTCCCGCCGCCGCCATCAGTTACCCAGATACTCGGATTCTGGCCGTCGATCTTGCCATTGGGCACGCGCTCGCTGAACTCGCGCGGGGTGCCGCCGCCGCCCTGGAACTTGACGTCGTTGATCATCGAGTTGGCGCCGGCTTTCCACAGCACGCCGGTCACGCGCGGGTTGGTGACGCCGGTATAAACGCCGAAGCCGCTCAGGATCGCGTCGCCCCCCTTGGCGCTTTCGATCATCGCCTTGGCCGCGCCGGGCGCGACGTAATTGGGCGCATTTTCGGGCAGGAACAGCAAGGTCTGCGCCGGGTGCAGGCCGATCAGCACGCTGTCCGGCCGGAGCTTGAGCGTGTCGGTGATCTTGTACTGCCCTTGTGGGAAATAGAGCACGCGGTGCGTATCGATCGCCTTCTGCAACGCCTCGGTATCGTCGGCCTGGCCGTCGCCCTTCACGCCCAGATCGTGGACGTTGGCCCAGGCACTGGTCGGCGGCGACGGGCGGATCGCGCGTGTCGCGGCGGGCACGGCGCGCAAGGGCTCGGCCTGCCAGTTGGTGCGGAAGCTGCCCATCCCGCCCAGCGTGTCGATCGACAGGCCGTAATTGAACGCCTTCACGCGGTAGCGGGCGCCCTGCCCTGGCAGCGTCTTGCCGCTCTCGCGGAAGCGCGCGAAGGTCGGCGTGTTGAGGCCGATCGCATTGTCGAAGCCGATCTGGGTGAAGGCGCTGTCCTCGGCGCTGATGATCACCCCCGCCTTGCTGACATTCTCGAAACGGATGTCCTTGCCCCACAGCGAGTCCGAATAGCCTTCGTCGATATCGATCCCGACCGGCGTGTTGCGGATCGCGACGTTGACCAGCGTCAGGTCGGCCTCATGCTCGCGGATCGCGGCATCGCGCTGCCCGTCGAACGTGGAATCGATCAGCGTGAACTGCCAGGCGGGCGAGGTCTTCTCGCTGATGATGCCGTAACGGCCCCCGTGGAAGTGCAGATCCTCCATTTCGTTGCCGGCGAGATAGACACCCGCCAGCCCCGAACCGAGATTGAAGTCCATATGGCTGAGGAAGGTATGCTGCGCGACGTGGAAGCGCGCCGCGACCGCGCCCAAATTGCCCGCCCCAATCTCGATATCGATATTGGCCATTGCCGAATAGAAGGTGCCCGAATTGGCGTCGAACGTCTTCGGGTTGAACGGCACGGCGGTTGCGACCGGGAAAGACGGCTTCCCGTTGTTGTAATTGTCGCGGCCGGTGAAGACGATCATCGTCGCCACACCTTTGGTGAAGCCGGGCGTGTTCGCGCCCAGCACGATGACGGGGCGCGTCTTGCCGATGCCGAACAGGCGCACCGCCGGCGGTACCAAGATCGATCGCGTGATGCGGTAGCGGCCCGACGGCAGGAAAACGATCCCGCCCCCCGGCCCGTTCGATGCCTTGTCGATCGCGGCCTGGATCGCGGCGCTGTCGTCGGCGCGGCCATCGCCCACGCCCTTTACGATCACGGCGCGCGGATCGTTCGGCAGGGTCTGATAGACCGATGTCGTGGCGGCAGATGCCATCACCGGCGCGCCCAGCAGGGCTGCCGCGAGCAGCTTGGTCTTCATGCGTTCTCCACTAAAACCACGTCGATTATCGTTCGGGATCGGTGCCTGTGAACGGCGAGCAGCAGGGTTTGCCGATCGCATGGAATTCCATGATCTCGGCGCGCGTTCCATCGGGATCGAGCAGATTGAGCTGCCATTTCGCGTCGCGGCCGATCTTGGGCGTTTCCTTCTGCCCCTGCAGCCGGTCGCCGTTCCAGAGCAAAGTATAAGCATCGCGCGTATTGGCCACGCCGAGCGAGAAATGATTGAGTACGCCCAGGTTGGCGGCGCTCAGCGTGGGCGGAATGCCGATCGTGTCGGGCGTGCCGACCACCATATATTCGAGCCAGTCGGTCCCGTCCGGAACCTGGAGCGAAACCCAGGTCGGATTATCGTCGCGCATGCCGCCGAACCAATAGGGCCTGAAGCCGAGGATATTGCGCCAGAAGGCGTCCTCGTTGCCGCGGTTGTGAATGATGAAGCCGACATGGATGATATGGCTGGACAGCGGATTTGGCTGGACCGTGGGCAGGGTCGCGGGCGGCTGGACGAACTGGACCTTGGTCCCTTCGGGATCGGTCACGTCGAACCAGCGGCTGCCGTCCGCGCCCGTCTCGACCTTGGCCGGAACCTTCACGCCCTTCGATTTCAGATATTGCCGCATCGCCTCGGCATCCGCCGTATTGAAGGCGGCATGATCCAGCCGGTTGATCGACGTGTAGCCGGCGGGCAGCGGCAATATTTCGACGAACTGGCTCGGGCTGAAATAATAACGCGCGCCGGCCGGGTTTTCGGGGTCGGCGAGCTTGGTCGCGCCGAGGTTGTGGACGTAGAAAGCCTCGCTCTTCGCCGGATCGGCGGCGTAGACGGCCAGGTGCGAGACCGAGGTCAAGGGCGGCCTCGCGGGAGGGGCGGCAAAAGCGACAGCGCTGGCAAAGAGCGCAAGCGCACAGCCCGGGATTCGCCCCATCAATCCTTCTCCTACGACTATCGGCTCGTTGTTAGCGCAACCATACCGCGATATGCTGCGCTTGCCAGCCCTACAAAGGTCGCAGGCGGGAGAGGACAGATGCCAAAGGAAATCACGCGTCGCACCTTGATTGAACTCAGCGTTGCCGGTGCCGCCGCGCTTGCCGCGGCCGAAGCGCGAGCGGTCGATCGGCCGGATCTGCCCAAAGACCAGCGGATCGGCTTCGCCGTCGTGGGTCTGGGCAAGCTCGCGCAGGGCCAGATCATTCCCGGCCTGCGCCGGTCCAAAGGCGCGAAATTGGTCGCGTTGGTCAGCGGCCATCGCGACAAGGCCGAGCGCATCGCCACTGCCGAGGGTATCCCGGCCGACGCGATCTACAATTACGACGATTATGACCGGATCGCGAAGGATCCGCGCATCCAGGTCGTCTACATCGTGCTGCCCAACAGCATGCATGCCGAATATACGATCCGCGCGCTCAAGGCGGGCAAGCATGTGCTGTGCGAGAAGCCGATGGCGACGAGCATTGCCGATTGCGAGGCGATGATTGCCGCCGCCAAGGCCGCCGACCGCAAGCTCATGATCGCCTATCGCTGCCATTACGAACCCAAGAACCTCGCGGCGATGCGCAAGGTCCGCTCCGGCGCGCTCGGCAAGCCGCGCCTGTTCGTGACCGACATGGGACGTCAGGCGAACGTGTCCGATCCCTCCGACGCCTGGCGCGTCGACAAGAAACTGGCGGGCAGCGGCGCGCTTGGCGACATGGGCATCTACGGCATCAGCGCCTCGCGCTATATGCTCAACGAGGAACCGGTCGAGGTGCGCGCCTGGGCCAATACCGATCCCGCCGATCCGCGCTTCAAGACCGTCGACGATATGATCGCCTGGCAGTTCCGCTTTCCCTCAGGGGCGATCTGCAACGGATCGACCTCGTTCGATTACAACGCGACGATGTCGTTCGAATTGTGGGGCGAGAAAGCGCGGCTGCGCGCCGATCCGGGCGCTTTCTATGGCGGTAACAAATTCCAGATGGTCGATGGCGGCAATTTCACCGACATGGACGTGCCCGAGGTCGACCAGTTCGCGCGGGAGATGGACTGGATGGCCGACGTCGTGCGCGGCAAGGCGCCGATGGTCTCTCCCGGTGAGGAAGGGATGCAGGACATGCGCCTGATCCTCGCCATCCTCGAATCGGTCGCCAAGGGCGGCGCGCCGGTCAAGACCGACTGGGGCTACAAGCGCGCGGTCGATCCGGCCGCGGTCGTGGATGTGGTGGCGTGAAACCTCTCCCCTCCCGCTTGCGGGAGGGGTCGGGGGAGGGCCTGTCTTTCACAAGGCGCCTCCCCTCCCCTAACCCCTCCCGCAAGCGGGAGGGGAATAAGTTACGCGCTCTCGCCGGTCGGCTTGGCGCCCCACAGAGCGTAGAAGAGCACGTAAAGCTCGCACGCCGCGGTCAGCAGGAACGACCATTGCAGGCCATAGGCGTCGGCGATCTTGCCCTGGACGATCACGAGCGCGCCGCCGGCGATCGCCATGATCAGCAGGCCCGATCCTTCCTCGGTCAGCGGGCCCAGGCCCTTGATGCCGAGCGTGAAGATCGTCGGGAACATGATCGAGTGGAACAGGCCGACCAGGATCAGCGACCACATCGCCACCGGTCCGTGCGCGAACACGGTGATCATCATCACCACGAAGGCGCCGATCGAGAAAGCGGCGAGTACCGTCTCGGCGCGCACCTTCTGCATGATCGCGGAACCGACGAAACGGCCGACCATCATGCCGCCCCACAGGAAGGTGAGGTAGCGTCCGGCGAGCTCATGCGTGAGGTTGGCGATGTTGGGCTGGCTCACGAAATTGACGAACAGGTTGGCGACGCCGATCTCGGCGATCAGGTAGATGAAGATGGCGGGGATGCCGAACACCAGATTGCGGTGGCGCCAGAGCGAGTGATTCTTGCGATCCTCCTTGGCGACACGGCTCGTCGCATTGCCCATGGCAGGCAGTGGAAAGCGTGCGATCACCACCGCCAATATGGCCAGCACGATCGCGACCAGAACGTAAGGCAGCACCACCGAATGCGCGTCGGCGAGCCGTTGCGCGGGCGTCAGGATCGTCCCTTCCTTGACCGTACCGCCGACCGAACGGCCGAGGATCAGATAAGCGCCGAACAAGGGCGCGAGCATCGTGCCCGCCGAATTGAGCGCCTGCACCAGGTTGAGCCGCGAGGACGCGGTCGCGGGCGGGCCGACCACGGCGACATAGGGATTGGCCGCAACCTGCAGCAAAGTGATCCCGCTCGCGATCACGAACAGCATGACCAAAGTCACGCCATAGGATGGCAAGCTCGCCGCCAGCACCATGCCGAGCGCGCCCGCCGCCATGATCAGCAGGCCGATCACCAGCGACTTCTGATAGCCGATCCGCTCGATCAGAAAGGCCGAGGGGAGCGACGCGACGAAATAGGCGATGAACCACACGCTCTCGATCAGCGTCGTCTGGGTGTAGTTCAGATCGAACACGCTCTTCAGATGCGGCAGCAGCGTATTGTTGATGACCGTGATGAAGCCCCACATGAAAAAGAGCGTGGCCAGCAGCGTCAGCGCGGGCCGGTAATCGAAGCCCTCCGGAACCGTGGCCTCCGCCGTGGAAGCGCCTGCAATGGGTCCTGCCATGATTTTCCTCTCTTCGGGCCGGTTGATCCATTGCCCTTTGCTCATTTGTATGAGTATTGGGCCCGTCCGATCCCGTCAACCGCGCGCCCATGGCGCCCCGTCAGAAAACTCCATACAGGCGACCTAAATGTCTAAACTCCGCTCTCGCGCCTGGTTCGATAATCCAGACAATATCGACATGACCGCGCTCTACCTCGAGCGCTATCTGAACTACGGGCTCAGCCTGGAGGAGCTCCAGTCGGGCAAGCCGATCATCGGCATCGCCCAGACCGGCTCCGACCTCAGCCCGTGCAACCGCCATCATCTCGTGCTGGCCGAGCGCATCCGCGAAGGGATTCGCGAGGCGGGCGGAATCGCGATCGAATTCCCGGTCCATCCGATCCAGGAAACCGGCAAGCGCCCGACCGCTGGCCTCGACCGCAACCTGGCCTATCTCGGGCTGGTCGAGGCGCTGTACGGTTATCCCATCGACGGCGTGGTGCTGACGACCGGCTGCGACAAGACGACGCCGGCGATGCTGATGGCGGCGGCGACGGTGAACATTCCCGCAATCGCCTTGTCGGTCGGCCCGATGCTCAACGGCTGGTTCAAGGGCGAGCGCACCGGATCGGGCACGATCGTCTGGAAGGCGCGTGAACTGCTCGCGACCGGCGAGATCGACGCGCAGGGCTTCATCAAGCTCGTCGCCTCGTCCGCGCCCTCGACCGGCTTCTGCAACACGATGGGCACCGCCAGCACAATGAATTCGCTGGCCGAGGCCCTGGGCATGATGCTCCCCGGCACCGCCGCCATCCCCGCCCCCTATCGCGACCGGCAGGAGGCCGCCTACCATACCGGCAAGCGCATCGTCGAAATGGTGGCGGAGGATCTGAAGCCGTCCGACATCATGACGCGTGACGCCTTCCTCAACGCGATCGTGGTCAATTCGGCGATCGGCGGCTCGACCAACGCGCCGATCCACCTCGCCGCGATCGCGCGCCATGTCGGTGCCGAGCTCGAGCTCAAGGACTGGCAGGATTATGGGCATAAGGTGCCTCTGCTGGTCAATCTCCAGCCCGCGGGCGAATATCTGGGCGAGGATTATTATCGCGCGGGTTCCGTCCCCGCGATCGTCGCCGAATTGATGAAGCAGGGGCTGATCCGCGAAGGCGCGATCACCGCCAATGGCCGCACCATCGGCGACAATTGCCGCGACGCGACGATCGAGGATCCCAACGTGATCCGCTCGTTCGACAATCCGCTGGTGGCCGAGGCCGGCTTCATCGTGCTGAGCGGTAATCTGTTCGATGCCGCGATCATGAAGACCAGCGTCATCTCGCCCGAATTCCGCGCGCGTTATCTGTCCAATCCCGACGACCCCGACGCATTCGAGGGGCCGGCGGTCGTGTTCGACGGGCCGGAAGATTATCACCATCGCATCGACGATCCGGCGACCGGCATCACCACCGACACCGTCTTGTTCATGCGCGGCGCCGGACCGGTCGGCTATCCGGGCGCGGCCGAGGTCGTGAACATGCGTCCGCCGGCCTACCTGATCGAGGACGGCGTCCATGCCCTTCCCTGCATCGGCGACGGTCGCCAATCGGGCACGAGCGGCAGCCCGTCGATCCTCAACGCCTCGCCCGAAGCGGCGGTAATGGGTGGTCTCGCCCTTCTTCGCACCGGTGATCGTGTGCGGATCGACCTGCGGACCGGACGGGCCGACATGCTGGTCGACGAGGCCGAACTGGCGCGCCGCCGCGCTGCGCTGGAAGCAGAGGGTGGCTATCCCTACCCGGCCTCGCAGACGCCCTGGCAGGAAATCCAGCGCGGACTGGTGGGCCAGATGGACACCGGCGCGATCCTGGAGGGCAGCGAAAAATACCAGCGCATCGCCCAGACCAAAGGCCTGCCGCGCGATAACCACTGAGGCTCGGGCGGTCTTCCTCAGGGGGAGACGGCGCGAAAGCCCTCTCCCTTGGGAGAGGGTTGGGTGAGGGTGGCCCGCGCCAGAGGTGGGGCGCTCGCCTGCGGCTCGCTCCCCCTCACCAACAATGGGCTGCGGAATGCCCCCGGCATTCCGCAGCCCATGCCGGGGCATGGGCGACCTCATTGTTCCTCTCCTCGATTGGGGAGAGGGAGCTTCTGAACAAGATGGCCTAACCGCGCAGCGACAATTCGGTATCTTCGAGCGCGAGGCGGACCAGCTCCACCATTCGCGCGCGCGCTGCGGCCGGATCGCCCGCGACCACCGCATCGTACAATTTCTCATGTTACCGCAACGGATCGCGCGGCAGGCCGCGCTTGCGATGCTTGAAGATCGTGGTCCAGCTCACCGCCGCCCCAATCGAACTCGCGAGCGTGACGAGCGGCGCGTTGCGCGCGGCGGAGAGAATCGCGGTGTGGAAGAGCTGGTCGGCCGCCTGCCCCTCGGCCGTGGCCAAGCCATGGCGGCGCATGCCCTCGACCGCTTCATGTAGACGCTGAAGATCCGCGTCGTCGCGCCGTAAGGCCGCCAGCTCGGCGGCGGCGGGTTCGACAATCATGCGCAGCTCGAACAGGTCGCGCACGAAGACTTCGCTCGGCTCGCTTTCGAACGACCAGGCGAGCACATCCGGATCGAGCAGGTTCCAGCGTTCGCGTGGGCTAACGCGCGTGCCGGTGCGCGTGCGGCTTTCGACCAGCCCTTTGGCGATCAGGATACGCACCGCCTCGCGATAGGCACTGCGCGATACACCAAGCGACTGCGCGAATTCGATCTCTCCCGGCAGCGTCTCGCCGGGCTGATAGCGGCCGGCGACGATGTTGACGCCCAGATCATGCGCAATCGTACCATGGATGCGCCGCGCGCCCGGAAGCGTGTGCGGCACCGGGACCATCGTGTTGCCGCGCTCCGCCATCCATTCCTCTCCCTACCGGCTTGACGAGCAAACGCGGCGGCTTGCCAACAAACCTAAAGCGCACGCACCAATACGAGGTCCGCCGGTGCGATTTCGATCGGATTGCGCAGCGGCAGGCGGAACGCGTCCGCCTCGATCTCGAACGTGTCGCCGGGCTCGGTGACGACCCCGTCGGCGAAAGAGGCCGTGGCGGTGCCGAAGAAGTGGACATGCAAATCGCCCGGGCGGCGGAACAACCCATATTTGAAATGATGATGTTCGAGATTGGCGATGCTGTGCGACATATTGGCCTCGCCCGACAGGAACGGCTTCTCCCACAGGACCGTGTCGTCGCGCAGGATGCGGCTGGTGCCGCGCACGTCCTGCGGCAGGTCGCCGAGTCGCAATTCGGGGCCGAGCGCGGCGTGGCGCAGCTTCGAATGCGCGAGCCACAGATAATTGCCGCGCTCGGTCACATGATCCGAAAATTCGTTGCCGAGCGTAAAGCCGAGCCGGACCGGCATGCCGTCGCGGTCGATCAGGTAGATGCCCGCAATCTCGGGCTCCTCGCCCGCATCGAGCGCGAAGGACGGCGAGAGCAAAGGATCGCCCGTGCCGACGATGGTGCTGCCGTCACCCTTGTAGAACCATTCGGGCTGTGCGCCCGTCGTCCCGGGCGTGGGTTTGCCGCCCTCGACCCCCATCAGGAACATCTTCATCGAATCGGTCGGCTCGGGATTCGCGACTGCCGCGCGATGCATCTTGTCGCGTCCCTCGGCCGAGCCGAGGTGAGTGAGGCCGGTACCGGTCACGATCAGGTGCGCGGGATCGGGATGATCGATCGGCGCGAGCAATGTGACCTGGTCCAGATCGACCGGACCACCCAGCCCGTCCGCTTCGATCACTTCCAACATCGTGTGACCGAGGTCGAGCGCGCGGCTGGCAAGCGCAAGAACATTGTCCGCGCCGAGCACGGCGTGCGCCTGGCCGTCCGCGCCGAGCAGCGCAACGCCTCTTTTTCCGTCGTGACGATATTGAATAAGCGAAGTCATGATGGCCTTTTCCAAATTACTCAGACAAATTGCCGGAAGCCGATCGCAAAGGCAAGTCCGCGAACCGTACGACGCAGCCCTCTTGTCTCATCCACCTGGGTCAAAGGTCCTGTGGGATGCCTGGCGTCGCGGTAAAGGGCACAGACAGGGAAATCTCGAATCCCCCACCCGAAAGATTGCGGGCTTCGATTTTCCCGCCATGCGCCACGACCGCACGCTTGGCGATGGCGAGGCCGAGGCCGAACCCAGCCTGGTCCGCCTTGATGAACGGCTCGAACAGCGTCGATAGATCGATGCCTGCCACGCCGGGGCCCTGATCGCGAATGCGAAAACTATAGCGCCCTGCTCTCGCATCCATCTCTACCGAAACGGCGACCGCGCTTCCGGCGGGTGCAAAACGAAGGGCATTGCGGATGATATTGTCCAGCGCCCGCCGGAACAGCTCGGCGCTTCCGCGCAAGTTGGGGCGCTGCTCCTCCGCGACATCCGGCTGAGCCAGGGTGACCGCGACTTTGAAGCTTTCCGCTTCGAAGCGGGCGTCCTCCACCACGAATTCGAGCATCGCGATCGGATCGAAATATTCCTCGACCGATCCCAGGCCGCTTTCCGCGCGCGCCAACACCAGCAGCTCGCGCACCAGCCCGTCGAGCCGCACCATCTCGCGCTCGAGCCGGTCCATCGACATGTCGAATTGGGCAGGATCCTGCCGTGCCAGGCCGATTGCAAGCTGCATGCGGCTCAGTGGCGAGCGCAGCTCATGCGACACGTCATGCAGCAACCGGTCGCGGGTCGTCACCAATTGGGCCAGCCGCCCGGCCATGACGTCGAAGTCGCGCGCAAGACTGCCGATCTCGTCGCGGCGCCTGCCGATCAGCGGTTGGAGCCGCACGTCGAGCCGGCCTTGGGCGAGCTGATCGAAGCCCTTGCGTATGAGGTTGATCGGCCGTGTCAGATACCAGGCCAGCACGATGCTGAAGGCCAGACCCGCGATCGCCGCGGCGATCAGGATCGGCCGCGGCACGTCGAACGGTCCGGCGCGGCGGGTGACCTGGGGCACGCGATAGGTCAGAAGATAATGGCGGCCGTCGGGCGCGGCCACGCCCCGGTTGAGGCTCTTGTCCCAATTCCGCTCATGCGGGCTCATTTCATGGATCGCGATCTGGCGCGCATCGTCCGCCGGCAAGTCGCGCCGCGCGGCCTCGAACGCCCGCGGTCCGTCACGTGCCACCTCGCGCGCCAGTTGCGACAAGAGGGCCGGCGCGACCCTGCGCGAGACCCATTCCTCGGGCGACGGTGCCGCTCGGCCCACGACGAACAGCAGCCACAAGCCGACGATGATGCAGTAGAGCGTCAGCCAGAAGCCGAGCAGGATCTTCAGGAAGAGCCCGCCCTTCATCGGCTGGCGCCGATCCGATAGCCAATCCCACGCACCGTCTCGATCTCGATGTCGGGCGCCGGCTCCGCCAGTTTCTGCCGCAGATTGCTGACGTGTACATCCACGCTGCGATCATAGCTGGCGCGGCTGCGGCCCAGAACCTTGAGCGACAGCTCATCCTTGGTCGTGACACGCTCGCCCGCCTGAAGGAGCACCGACAGCAGGTTGAATTCAGACGCGGTCAATTCCACCGGCAGCGAGCCGGCCAGCACGCGTCGGGTCGGCACGTCCACATGCAGGCTGCCGAGATCATAACTCGTCGCTGCCTGCATTGCGCTGGCCGCCGGCCGCCGACGGAGGACCGCCCTCAGGCGCGCCACCAGTTCGCGCGGAAAATAAGGTTTGGGCACATAATCGTCGGCGCCGAGCTCAAGTCCGATCACGCGATCAATGTCGTCGCCCTTGGCAGTGAGCATGATTATCGGGATCGCGCTGTCTGCCCGGATGCGGCGCAAAGCCTCGGTCCCCGACAGACGAGGCATCATCACGTCGAGGATCACCACGTCATAGTCGCCGGACAGGGCCTGGCTTACCCCCGCCTCGGCATCGTGCACGGCGGCAACCTGAAAGCCCTCGGCCTTCAGATAATCGCTCAACATCAGCGTGAGGTAGGTGTCGTCATCCACGACGAGCACGCGAGGCGCCTGTGCATCCGTCATGATCAAGGCATGATGCGGACGGGGGTCCCTGTCACCCCGTCTTTTCGAAACATTTACATGACACTTGCGATCACTTTACGCCAAAGGTCTTCTAACGATGCTAACCAGCCCGGATGAGAATGGAGCGATCCTGCCAGCCCCGCTGCATGCGATGGATGCGCGCGGCTATGGCCTCCCCTGTCGCGGCGAATGGGCAGATCGCCGGAAGTCTGGTGCAAGGACAAGGGCAGCAAAGTGGATAATATGATCGTTTCGCCCGCGAAAAGCCGGGATATAGTGTAACACGATGCTCGGTGCTTCGCTTCTCCTCGCGCTCCGCGAAATCCGACGCCATTTGCTCCGTTCGATCCTGACCGTGCTTGGCATCGTCATCGGCGTCGCGGCCGTGATCACGATGGTGACGGTGGGCAACGGTGTGACCGCGTCGGTCCGCACCCAGATCGCATCGCTGGGCGCGAACACGCTGATGGTGGTGACCAACGCCGCCGCGCGCCAGGCGGGCGGCGGCCCGCCGCGCAATTTCACGCGCGAGGATATCCAGACGATCCGCGAACAGATCGGCGGAATCGACGCGGTCGCGGGCCAGGCGAATTCCTCCGTCACGGCGACCGCCGACGGGATCAATTGGCAGACCAGCGTCACCGGTACGACCAGGGACGGGATCGCCATCCAGTCGATGAAGGTGATATCGGGACGCGCCTTCACGGCCGAGGAAGAGGTCGCGGGCAAGAGCGTGTGCATCATCGGCGAGACGGTGCGCAAGAATCTGTTCGCCAGCGTCGATCCGCTCGGCCGCGAGCTGCGCGTGGGCAAGATCACCTGTCCGGTGATCGGTGTGCTCAAGGAGCGCGGCCAGGGCGGCCCCGGCAGCGATCAGGACGACACGGTGCTGATGCCGCTGCGCACGGTCCAGCGCCAGCTCATCGGCACGACCGACATCTACTGGATCGTGATCGGCGTGAATCCGGCATTCGACAACAAAGCGGTCAGCGCCGACCTCTCCAACCTGCTGCGCGAACGGCGCCATATCGTGCCAGGCCATGAAGACGATTTCCGCCTGATCGACATGAAGCAGATCTCCGATACCGTATCGGGAACGCTGAAGGTGATGACCGGGCTGGTCGCAGCGATCGCGTCGATCTCGCTGATCGTGGGCGGGATTGGCATCGTCAACATCATGCTCGTCTCGGTCACCGAGCGGACGCGCGAGATCGGCATCCGCCTCGCCATCGGCGCGCTCGCGCGCGAAGTGCGGCTGCAATTCCTGACGGAGGCGGTGGTCCTGTGCTCGCTCGGCGGCGCGATCGGGATCGGGCTCGCCTTCGGCCTGTCGCTGATGCTGACCAAGATGATGGGGGTGGATTTCGACTTCAATCCGCTGATCAATCTCGGCAGCCTCCTCTTCTCTTCCTTCCTGGGGATCGTCTTCGGCTATGTTCCGGCGCAACGCGCAGCCGCGCTCAACCCGATCGATGCGTTACGCCATGAATAAGCGGGTGGGCCTTTTGTCCATCGCGCTTCTTCTCGGGGGATGCGCGGTCGGTCCGAATTATCAGGCGCCCGCGCCGAACGCTCTGGGCGTGCCGGTGGCTTATGCGCCGCCCGTCACCAAGCCGGCCGTGTCGGCGGCGGCCGCGCCCGCCGCCGATCTGTCCGGCTGGTGGCGGACGTTCGACGACCCGCTGCTGACCGATCTCATCGCGCGGGCGACCGCGTCCAACCTGCAGATCGCGGAGTCGGTGGCGCGATTGGCGCAGGCGCGCGAATCTTTGGTTCAGGCGCGCGGCGCGCTTTTTCCGACGCTGGGCGGATCGGCCGGCGCGACGCGTAACTTCACGCGCACGTCCCACGTCTCGACCGGCAACACCCAGCTCTCGCTCGGGCTTGATGCGTCGTGGCAGGTCGATCTTTTCGGCGGCCTGAGCCGCGGCGTGCAGGCGGCGCGCGCCGACGCGGCAGCCGCGCGCTTCGACCTCGAAGGCGTGCGCACTTCGGTCGCGGGTGAGGTCGCGACCAATTATGTCGAGGCGCGGCTGGCGCAGGCCCGGCTGGAGATCGCCCGCAGCACGCTGCGCACGCAGGACGACAATTTGCAGATTGCGGGCTGGCGCGTGCAGGCGGGGCTAGTCTCCGGGCTCGACGCGGAGCAAGCGCGCGCGCAGCGTGCGCAGACCGCCGCTACGATCGCCGCGATCGAGACGGCCTATCTTCAATCGGTCAATCGGCTGGGCGTGCTCACCGGCCAGGCGCCGGGCGCGTTGCGCACCGAGATGCTGACGACGCAGCCGATCCCGCACGGGCCCGATCGCATCGCGGTCGGCATCCCCGCCGACACGCTGCGGCGCCGCCCCGATGTCCGCAGCGCCGAACAGCAACTCGCCGCCGCCACCGCGCGCATCGGCGTGGCAAAGGCGGCGTTGTTCCCCGCGCTCTCGATCACGGGCAACATCAATACGCCGGCCGCGCGCGTCGGTGCACTCGGCGATCTTCTGACCGGAAACCTGTTCGCCGGCATCGCCCAGACGATCTTCGATGCCGGCAGGCGGACTTCACAAGTGCGCTCCGCCCGGGCGGGCGCCGACCTCGCCTTCGCCAGCTATCGCCAAACCGTGCTGTCCGGCCTCGAGGATGTCGAGAATGCCGTCCAGTCGCTCGAAGCCGCCAAGGCGCGGCAGGCGGAGCTGGAGGTAGCGCTCGATGCCTCCAACAATGCCGCGATCTATGCGCGCAGCCAATATCGCTCTGGCCTGATCGACTTCCTGACCGTGCTGCAGAGCGAGCAGGCCTTGCTGTCGGCGCGCGACCAGCTCGCGTCCGCGCAGGCCGATCAGGCGCTCGCGCTCATCCAACTCTATCTCGCGCTCGGCGGCGGCTGGCAGCCCGAGACGATCACTCCGGGGACCCCTTCATGACCGAAGCCGACACCGATATCGACGCATTCCTCGGCCAGCCGCCGCGGTCGCGCTGGCGGCGCTGGCGCAAGTGGATCTTCATCGGCGTGCCGCTGCTGATCGTCCTGCTGCTGCTGTCGCGCTGCTTCCGTCCCGCGCCGCCGGTCCATTATGCGACCGCGCCGGTCGAACGGCATGACCTGACGGTCACCGTCACCGCGACGGGAAACCTGGCGCCCACCGTGCAGGTCACTGTCGGATCGGAAGAATCCGGCCTGATCGACAAGGTCTATGTCCACAATAACGATCGGGTGGTGAAGGGTCAGCCGCTGGCGCAGCTCGATCTTTCGCGGCTGCGCGATTCACTGGTGCAGAGCAAGGCTTCGCTGGCCGCCGCGCTCGCCACGGTGGCGCAGAATCGCGCGACGCTCGCGCAAGCCAAGGCCACGCTCGGCCGCCAGGAGCAGGTCTACAAACTTTCCGGCGGCAAGGTGCCGTCGCAGACCGAACTCGACACGGCGCGCGCGGATTATGCCCGCGCCGCCGCCAATATCCTCCAGGCGGAGGCACAGGTCGAACAGGCGCGCGCTACCGTCTCGACCAACCAGACGAGTCTGTCCAAGGGCACGATCTACGCGCCGGTTACCGGCTCGGTCCTGTCGCGCCTGGTGGAGCCGGGGCAGACCGTCGCCGCAACGTTCAATGTCGCCCCCCTCTTCACGATCGCGGAAGACCTTTCCAAGATGAAATTGCAGGTGAAGGTCGACGAGGCCGATGTCGGCGAATTGCACGAGGGCGAGCCCGCCACTTTCACGGTCGACGCATATCCCAACTTGACCTTTCCCGCGACGGTGACGCGGGTCGATCTCGGCGCCAATGCGACGCAGATGGTGAACAGCACCGGGACCGTACCGACCGCCTCGACCACCGTTGTCGCCTATACCGCCGAGCTGACCGTCTCGAACCCGAAATTGCTGCTGAAACCGGGGATGACCGCCACCGCGAGCATCGTCACCGATTCGGTGAAGAACGTGCTGCTGGTGCCGAATGCCGCGCTCCGCTTCACGCCTCCCAGCGCGCCGGCGAAGAAGGGGATTTTCAATGGGCCGCCCGAGCCGGCGAAGAATGTCGACGTATCGCGCGGCGCGCGCCAGCAATTGTGGGTGGTCGGCGCCGACGGCAATCCCAAGCCGATCGCGGTCACGGTCGGGCACAGCAACGGCAGCCTGACCGAAGTGCGCGGCGCCGGTCTGCACCCCGGGCTCCAGGTGATTACGGGCCAGCTGGCGGGACCGGGCAAGTAAGGTGGACCTCCCGCTGATTTCATTGCGCGGCATCACGAAACGCTTCGGCGAGGGGCCGGCCGCGTTTCAGGCGCTCAAGGGTGTCGACCTCGACATCGTTACGGGCGATTTCGTGGCGATCATGGGCGCGTCGGGCTCGGGCAAGTCGACCACGATGAACATCCTCGGCTGTCTCGATGTGCCGACATCGGGACGATATCTGTTCCGGGGCGTGCAGGTGGAAGGCCTGAGCCGCGACCAGCGCTCGCTGCTGCGGCGGCGCTATCTCGGTTTCGTCTTCCAGGGATTCAACCTGCTCGCGCGCACCACCGCGCTGGAAAATGTCGAACTGCCCTTATTGTACCGCGGCGAAGACCGACGCACCCGCCACGAACAGGGCATGGCCGCGCTCGAAAAGGTCGGACTCGCCGCATGGTCGCATCATACTCCGTCCGAAATGTCGGGCGGACAGCAGCAGCGCGTCGCGATCGCGCGCGCCCTGGTGACGCAGCCGGACGTGTTGCTTGCCGACGAGCCGACCGGCAATCTGGATTCGGAACGGTCGGTCGAGATCATGGAACTGCTCGCCGATCTCAACGCCAAGGCCGGCCTCACCGTCCTGCTCGTCACGCACGAGCCTGATATGGCCGCCTATGCGCGCAAGATCGTCCATTTCAAGGACGGCCTGGTTGATCGCGTGGAGAAGAACGGCCACCCGGCATGAGGGATCAGGCGCTCCGACTTTAGCGTAGCGGCACCCGACTTGGGCCGCCGAACCGGCCGTGCCGGATCGGAACTCCGCAATGTTCGCGCAATCGCAAGCGGCTAAGGCGATCGTTCGAACGGTGAGGCGAAGCATGCGCATATTGCTGGTGGAGGATGATCGGGAGATGGCGGCCGCGCTCGGCTGCGCATTGCGTTCGGCCGACATCATCGTCGATTTCGCGCCCACGATCGACATGGCAGCCGCGTCGATCGCGACCGCCTCCTATGACGCCGTGCTGCTCGATCGCGGCCTACCCGACGGTGATGGCCTGACCTTCCTCGCAACCTTGAGGGAGACAAGCCGCGATATGCCCGTCATCGTCCTGACGGCGAAAGGCGACACCGCCGACAGGATAGCCGGGCTGGATGCGGGCGCGGACGATTATATGGCCAAGCCTTTTTCCACCGAGGAATTGCTGGCGCGCCTGCGCGCGGTACAGCGCCGTCCCTCCGCGCTCTCGCCTTCGACCATCCGCGCGGGCCGCCTCGTTTTCGATATGGGCGAGCGCGTGGCGACGATCGACGACGCGCCGCTGACCCTGCCCCGCCGCGAACTATTATTGCTGGAGGTTCTCGTGCGAAGGCTCGGACGCACGGTGCAGCGCGCGTTCATCGAAGAGGCGATCTATGGCTTCGACGACGAGATTCAGTCGAACGCGCTCGATGCCCATATATCGCGGCTGCGCAGAAAGCTCGCGGAAGGCGGCGCCGGCGTCGAGATCCACAGCATCCGGGGCGTTGGCTATCTGCTGAGGGCATCGTGATCGACGGCCGCCCAATGCCCTCGCTTCGGCGCCAGCTCCGCGCGCGGCTGGTGATGCTCCAGGCGATCATCCTGTCGATCCTGGTGGCCGCGCTGGTTACGGTGCTGATCGCGCAAGGCAGTTTCAATCCGATTGAAGCCGGTGACGATGTCATTGCCGCCGTGCGCGAAGCCTCGACCCGCACGGCCACCGGCGCCCTGGCCCTGCGGCCCACGCCGGCGCTCGCCAAGCTGCGATCGGAGGTGCCCGGCCTCTGGTTCAGCGTGCGGGATCGGGCAGGCCACCATCTGTCCGAAGGCCCGGTTCCATCCGAATTTTCAGCGATCGGCGCATCGCTGGATAATGTCGGCCAGGCGAGGCTGGGGTGGAACATAAGCGATCGGCCACGGCCCGGCGCCCGCATGCAATGGGTTCAAACCTCTGCCGGACCGGTCCAGATCATCACCGGCCCCGGCGCGCATGCGCCTTGGTATCGCACGCTTGGCGCGGGGCTGTTCGCCGCGCTCGTCTTCCTCCTGCCGATCCTGGCGATCATGATATTCGCCACCTGGCTCGCGGCGCCGATCGTCATACGCGCCGCGTTGCGAGGCCTGGACGAGGTGATCGGCGAGGCCGAGCGGATCGACATGGACCGGCATGGCGTGCGTTTGCCCCTTGCCGCCGTCCCGGCGGAGGTTCGGCCGCTGGTCGACGCCGTCAACATGACATTGGGAAGGCTCGATGAGGGCCATGAGCGCCATCGCCGTTTCCTCGCGGATGCGGCGCACGAGCTGCGGACGCCGATCGCCATCCTCACGACCCGCCTGGGCCTGCTGCCGTCCGGACCGGATCGGTCCAGGCTGCTCGAGGATGCCGGACGGCTCGCGACGCTGGCGGAGCAGTTGCTCGATCTCGAGCGGCTGCGCCGGCACTGGCGGGAGGCGATGGCGCCCGTCGATCTGGTCGCGCTGGCGCGCGACGTCGCGGCCGATCTCGCGCCGATGGCGATCGATGCCGGTTATGCGCTGGCGGTCGAGGCCGAGGTCGATCATGCCGAGGTGACGGCCGACCGCGCATCGCTCGAACGCGCACTGATCAATCTCGTGCAAAATGCCGTTCAACATGGCGGCGGGCACGGCGCGATCCTCCTGCGGGTGGAGGCGAATGGCCGCGTCGAGGTCCATGACGAAGGGCCGGGCATAGCCGAGCAGGATCGGGCATTCGTCTTCGAGGCCTTCCGCCGCCTCGGCACCGGCACGACCGGCGCCGGGTTGGGCCTTCACCTGGTCGGCGAGGTCGTCGCGCTTCACGGCGGCCGCATCACCGCGCTCGACGGTCCGCGCGGCGGCCTGTGCATGCGGATCGACCTGCCGATCCGCGAACCGGAGTCCCGCAAGGCTCACGCAATCCAGCGCGCGTAAACGGTATGCGATCGCGGCACATGCCGCCCGAGGAATGCTATGAAACGGACAGCCAGGGTTTTGCGCGCTTTGCATGGCGTCGCAGATGCAACGGGATTCATCCGCGCGGGCCTGGCGAAGCCGCGCCAAATTGGCGCCTTGCTGCCTTCGGGCGACGCGCTCGCCCGGCTGATCACCAGTGAGATCGACCCCTCCGGCGGCAGCATCATCGAATTCGGTCCGGGTACGGGCGTGTTTACCAGGGCCTTGATCGACCGGGGCGTTTGCGAACAGGATCTGATGCTGGTCGAGGCGAACCCGCATTTCGCGCCTCTGTTGCAGCGGACCTTCCCGGAAGCCCGGCTGCTCCAGCGCGACGCGGCGCGGCTGGCAGCGAGCGATTTCGCGGGCGTCGGACCGGTCGGCGCGGTGGTCAGCGGTTTGCCCCTGCTCAACATGCCGCTGCGCAAGATCTTCGCGATCGTCGCAACCGCGTTCGGCCATCTCGGGACGGGCGGCGCGCTGTATCAGTTCACCTATGGCTGGCGTTGCCCGGTTCCCCGTCCGATCCTCGACCGGCTCGGCCTCAAGGCCGTCGTCGTCGGGCGCGCCATGCGCAACCTCCCGCCCGCCACGGTCTATCGCATCTCGCGCCGCGCACCATTGCGCGCGGGGATACGCGCGTCGTGACCGCCGAGCATGTGATGATGCTGGTCGCCGGCCATACCGTGCTGGGCGCGGGGTTCCTCGCGTTGGCGGAGAAGTTCCTGCCCGTGGTGCCCTCCTCCGCATTGCTCATTCTTCTCGGCATGAACATTGTCGCCGGACCGGGCGATCTCGCTTTGATGCTGGTCGCGACGACGATTGGTTCCAGCCTGGGCTGCCTCGGCCTATACGCACTCGGCATGGCTTTGGGCGAAGGGCGATGCGCCGCGTTCGTCGCGCGGTATGGTCGATACCTGTTGTTGAGCCGCGCGCGCTATGATCGCCTGGTCGAGGGATATCGACGCCGGCACTTCCAGGTGACTTTCCTCGGCCAGACGATCCCCACCGCGCGCGCCTACCTGCCTTTGCCCGCCGGCATATTCCGGATGGCGCCCAGCCGGTTCATGCTGGCCATCCTGTTGGGGACGTCGCTTTGGAACGGTGGCTTCCTGACGATCGGCTACTTCATGCAGCTCGGGGCATGATCCCGCGTCGATCGGTGATGCAAGCGAGCCCCGCCGCATCGATGATCCCCACGCTACGCCACGTTTTTATCTCGAATGTTACTCGGCTATCGTTCAATTTAAGACAGTTTTCGTTGTTCGCCCGGTTAGGCAAGGTTGCGCAATGGCAGAACGAGTTCGGCTTTCGTGCATGCTTTTCGCAGTGCTTGCGCTTTGCTGGGCTGGCGGCGGCGCGCAGGCGGAAGAGCATCGACTTAGAACCGATGGACGCATCAATGGCCTGCCCGCCCGGCTGGTGCTCGATACGGGAGTGAGCTTTCCACTCGCCACGCCGAAACGCGCGATGCCGAAGTTCAGCCTCTCGATGGACAGCGGCCGCAGCGTGGATCCGTCGGCTGCGGCGGTCATCCAGGGCTTCTCCAAACCGGTACGGATCGAGCTAGCGCCCGCATATGTTGCCGAAGATGCCGTGTTCGCGATCCTTGAGGATGGGCCGGAGACGATCGACTGGGATATGGATGCGGTCATCGGCTGGCCGGGAATGGCCGGCAACCAGCTGCATTACAGCCGGCGGAAACAGATCGTCTTGTTCGGACAGCACATCCAACTCGATATGCGGGGGTGGGCTACATTCCCCATACTCAATTCGAATGTCCTGGTGTTCGACGCAGGCGGCAAGGGCCAGCCGCTGCCCGTGCTGATCGACACCGGCTGGTCGGGCGGGGTCCAGCTCTCGCCTGAATTATGGAAAGCGTGGCGCACGCAAAATGGTGGCCGTGTGCACACGTTATTCAGCTTCTTTTCCCCGGCTTCCGGCTTCGCGGTGAAGGAACAGGTCTTTGCGCGACGTATCAGGATCGGAAATGCGACCTTTAGCAACGTGCTTGTGAGCGAGGCCCCGCCGCACGAAGCGAGCGGCTCGATTCCACCCGTGGCCTCGTTGGGGCTTGCCGCATTCGCCAACCATGAGCTGCTTATCGACGGTGCATCGCGCAAGGTGCATATCGCGCCAGCGGACGGGGCGGCCGTGATCCCGGATTACAACCGCCTCGGCGCCACCTTCATGCCGGGCACCATGACCGCGACGGTTGCGGCAGGGAGCCCCGCCGCCGCGGCCGATCTGAGGGATGGTGACGTGCTGATCGCGATCGATGGACTGGCGCCCGCCGATTATGCATCGAAACTGACGACCCACAGTGTGTGGGAGCAGCCCGCCGGCACCGCCGTCACGCTGACACTGAATCGCGCGGGCCAGCGCATCATCCGCCGCGTCGTCCTGCAGAATTTCCTCGATCAGCCAGGGGACTGAAGGCAGCTGCGCGCCAGCGCCGGTTCCGATGATCGCCGTCGGCCGAATGGAGTTCGCGGGACCAATTTCGCTTACGCGTCGAGCAGCGCGGAGAGAGCCCGGAAACCCATCCGCGCCAACCGTCCTTGCTACCGCAAATTACAGATCCGCCCCTAAGCGAAACGCTTATCGACCCGCTTGCTCATGGTTGCCATCCTTCCCGCGCATTTAGGCAAGTATGGAGGAGTCGAGCGATGCTGGTAGCGGACGCAGGCGGCGGCGGAGCCGTACAGCCGACAATCCAGGCGACGGCGCCCGCAGCGCCGCCCCGCGACGCCAAGGTCGACGACGCGGTCCAGCGGACGATCCAGGTCTCCAAGATGGGCCCCGAGCCCGATCATGCGGTCGCCTACCAGATGCGGCAGACGCTGAACGATTCGAACCTCAGCCAGGCGCAGAAGGACGAATATATCGCGCAAATGGCGGAATATGCGACCGGCCCGTGGGTCTGCACGCCGAAGGGCGACGATCACCAGCGCTCGATCGACGCGGTCGGCAAGGCGTTCGAAGATATCGGCACCGCCTGGAGCGGCGACGAGACGCCCGAGCTTCGCCAGCAGGTGACCGACGCGATCGGGCGCGACGTGAACAGCGGAAGGCTCGACGCCAACGATCTCTACGCGCTGGTCAATCCGTCCAAGAATCCGCAGTCCGACGGCGCGCGACAGTTGCTCACCGGCATCAGGGACGGCGCGGTGCTCAACCGCCTGTCCGACATGCTGCTGACCGACGCAAAGCGCGAAGGCTACAATATCGACAAGCAACAGAACGGCCCCGCGACCCTGGTGGCGGCGGCCGACATCGCCAACATGGCGGCGGCGAACGGCAGCCCCGCCTCGGCGAAGGCGATCGTCAACGAGATCGGCGCGCAGATGGCCAAAGGGCCGGTCGCCGGCGACATGACGCTGATGCAGGCGATGATGGCGACGACCGTCGGCGGTCAATATGGCAACGGCATTCCAGGCCGCACGGGCTTCGATGCGTTGTCCGGCCTGATCAATTCGGCCAATTCATCCGATCCGGCGCTGCAGAAGGTGACGGACAGCATGTTTGCCACCTTGGTCCGCTCGGGTGATGACAAGGCCGTCGGCGGCCTCGACCAGGCCGGCGACCGCAAGGGCGCCCTGGGTTCGCTCGACACCTATATGAGCAACAATATCCAGCGCTTGAACGAGAATGGCTGGCGCTATGACAGCGCCGGCGAGCAATATGAGAATCTGGTGCAGGATTTCACCAGCAAGGTGCTGCTCGATTCGGACAACCCGAACCGCGACGGAACGACCGACGCGATCACCACCGAGATGAACCGGCTGGGCACCATCGCCTTCGATCCGCATGCCAGCGCAAATGATCGCAATGCGGCGGCGCAGGGGCTGGGCGAGCTGGTCGGCTCGGTAAAGGCCGGCGCGAACGACGCCTACGCCAACCAGAAGGGCGACAACGACGCCAAGATCGAGACGATCCGCTTCTTCACGGACAAGATCACCGACAAGATCGCCGATCTGGCCGGGCCGCTGTCGGATGCGGTGAAGGCGGGTGTCGACACGGGCTGGGGCGCGGCGGGCGACGCCGCCAATAACAAGAGCCGATCGGAGATTGATCAGGCGACCAAGGGCATCACCGATTTGGCCAACGGCCTTCGCATCAAGCTCGGCGATCTCGACAATGCCCCGCTGATCGCTGCCTACGACCAGCGCTTTACGGAGCATGTGCCCGATTGACGGGTCGGTAAGGCGGCCGATCGCCCCCTGCCCCTTGACCTCGCCCCGGCAAAGCCATTGGCCTTCACGAAGGCGTCGATCTTGGGGTCGTCGGCATGCCCCCTAGCCCAGGCGGGCAGCGGCGCCCAGCGCAGCCATCCCCATTGCCGCCCCGCCCTGCAGCAGCGCGCGTCGGTCGATCCTCGTAAAGCCGTCCCTCCCTTACGCCTAAGTGGGTGATTTCATTGCGGGGACGATATGAACAGCGGGTTAGCGATCGGGTGAACGCAGGCGACGGTCTGGAAGCCGCGTCAGCCCGGATGCGAGAACCCTCGCGTTGCCGACAGATGCTCGGCACGGTTGGCATCATAGAAGGCAATCATCATGTCTCGCCATCCCCTTCGGCGGATCAGGACGCGGATATCGTCGTCGCTTCGCAAAGCAGGGTCGTGATCTTCGCATCGAGATTGCGGGCGACGGCAAGTGCTTCCGCGCTGCCATACGGCAGCAGATGGCTCTCCATCATGTCATACGAGACATGCACGCCATCGGAACGTTCATCGATGAGGATTGTGACTGGAGCATAAGATCCAGCATCGGGCACGTGCTTGACCATGTCTTTCATGATGAGCGGATTGCCGATCAAGAATCGCATGCTCCTGGGCGTTCTGAGATCAGTCTCGCGACGCAGAATTGCACCCAGGTCAAATTCTGCGAAGAGCATAAGACCCGTCCGGCCGAGCGCGTTTTCCACGACACGCTCCAAATCCGGGAAGGAATTTGCCGCTCTCGTCGCCTCGAAGAATTCGACCATGTCAGGCTGCCCGACCGCCGACTTGAGCGCGGCCACGACAGCGTCGAACGGTTTTGAGCTCGTAAGGCTGAAACGGTCCATCTGGACTTTTGCGATTGTCATCTCGTCCTCGCAGCGTTTTTCGTAGGTAAAGTGGGTTCAGGCAGCCGCTTCCAAGAAAGTCCGGACATGGCTGACGAACATCTCGTGATACTGGAACAGGGCCCCGTGGCCTGAATCGGGATAAAGGATCAGCTGGGCGTTGCTGAGTTCCCTGAACATTGCGTAGGCGTTGCTCGCGGGCAGCATGGTGTCGTGGCTGCCGCTGGCCACAAGGGTGGGCTGGCGGATGGCGCGTAGAACGGCGTGCTCGGGATCGGGCGTTGCGCACCAGGTAATCAGCGCCTTGGCCTGCGGATCGGTGACCGCCTTGCCTCCATCGGTGTCCCGATCGTCCTTACGCACCTTCGTCCGCTTCAGGAACGCCAGGCCGGACGACTGGCTGGCGGATGACTTCGTGAAGAACAGCGGCAGGCGGGGGTCCGGCGCACCGGTTTGAGAAAAAGCGTCCTGGAGAACCGCCAACAGGTGTTCCTCTCCGCCTTTCGGCGCGGTCCCGACGAGGATGAGCTTGCGGACCAGTCGCCCGTGTTCGGCAGCGATTTGCTGGGCAACGCAGCCACCGAGCGAAAAGCCCAACAGGTCGACTTCGGAGAAGCCAAGCGCGTCGATGAAGTCGACCGCGTCTCGTGCCATCGCAGCGACATTGTCGGGCGTTTGACCGGTCGAGCGGCCAACTCCAGTGTTGTCGAAGGCGATCACAGGGCGACCGGCGGCGAGAGCGTTGACGACGGCGGGGTCCCAGGCATCGATATTGCCCGAAAAGTGCTGCAGAAGGATCAACGGCGTTCCGGCCGATGGGCCAAGGCGGCGATAAGCGAACCGGATATCGCCGCTTTCGACGTAACGGGTCGGCGCCGTTTCAAGCGTGGCAGCTTTCTGGCTCGCGAAGTTGAGTTCGGTCATGTCATCCTCCGGATGATCGGCGTGAAATAGTCGGGCGGGACCGGTGCGCGCGCGACCGAGTCCGTCGCGCAGGCGTGACTGCTCCCGGCACGAAAATGCCGGGAGCGGTCCGGTCACTTCGCGAGCGTGGCCTTTTCAATCGCCGCGGCGACTTCCTGGGCATGAACGACAAGCGAAGCATGGCTGCCGGCGATTTCCGTTATCTGGGCCTTCATCTCGGCGGCAAAAAACCTCTGCGCCTCGGGCGCAATCACCTTGTCCTTGGTGCTGATCACGTAGAACGTCGGTTTGTCGTGCCATGCGGCCGTATCGACGGGTGCCTCGAACGCGGTGTGGTTCAACGGAAGCTGATGGTTTGCCAGAGATTCGGCGATCTGCGGGGGCAGGTCAGCCGCGACCGCCGAAGGAAATACCTTGGGATCGATGTAGAGGTCGCCTTTGTCGTCAGGGTGAATGGCTGCCGCGCCCTCGGTTGCCGGGCCGCTCTGGGCGAGGGTCGCCAGCGATTGTCCCACGTCGGGCGCGAAAGCGGAAACGTAAACGAGCGCTGAGACCTTCGGATCGTTACCGGCTTGCGTGATGACCACACCGCCCCAGGAATGGCCGACCAGAACGGTCCTGCCATTCTGCTTCGCCAGCGCCTGTTTCGTGGCATCGACATCAGCGGCAAGGGAGGTGAGGGGATTTTCGACGAGCGTGACGTTGTAGCCCTTCTGCGTGAGGATGTCGGCAACGGGCTGCCAGCTTGTCTGATCGACGAACGCGCCATGGACGAGCACGATATTGTGAGCCGATCCCTTTGGCAGAATAGCCGACGTGCCGGGGGCGGCAAATGCCGCTCCCGCCATAAGGACCGTTGCGGTCGAAAGGAGAAGGTTTCCCATTAATAGCTCCTGCTGGTGACGAGAGGTCGGGGAGAGCAGGCGCTTCAGCAAAGCAGCGATTTTTCCATCTGGCGCTTCAATGGATGACCGCACGATGCGTCTGCGCGCTTCGGCAGGACCTAATGGGAAGATTTTGCAGACGATAGAGCTAGATCGTCCAAGTATTGTGTCGGATCGTCCGAGCGATTACCATCGCCGCCATGGACATCCTAACCGAGGTACTCGACCGCGTCCGCCTCGGTGGAACACTGCTTTTCCACTTCGAGCTCGGCCATCCCTGGGGTCTGGCGATACCAAAACGCCCGCACGCGCTGTTCCATTATCTCAGTCGGGGCTCAGCGACCCTCGAGCTGGAACAGGGGCGAGAGCTTCACATGACCGCGGGCGACTGTGTCGTCATCTCACGCGGTGAGCCCCACAGCTTTTATTCGGATCGCGGGACGGCACCATTATCGGTGGTCGACCTCGATCGATCGTCCACGCATCTCGGCGCCGTTCATCACGGCGGCAGTGCAGAGCCATATTCCACGATGATCTGCGGCAAGTTCACTGTAGCGCGGCCCGCACGCGGCAGCGTGCTGGAATTACTTCCGCCGGTGCTTCTCTTGAAGCCGGCAGAGGACGGCGAGTGGCTCGAGGCCATTCTGCGACGCATGGTGAGCGAGTCGGCACATGAGCGCCCCGGCCAAGGCGTCGTCCTTTCGCGGCTGACCGAAGCGCTCTTCGTGGAAGTCTTGCGAAGCTGGATCAAGTCTCTCGGGCCCGGAGAGGGCGGGTGGCTTGGAGCGATGGCGGACCCGCACATCGGACCGGCGCTTCAATTGATTCACGAACGACCGGATCGGCCCTGGACCCTTGAAGAACTCGGGCAACGCGTAGGGCTGGGCCGCTCGGCGTTTTCGGCTCGCTTCACCAAGCTCGTCGGCGAGCCCATGTACTCTTATCTGATCGCGCGCCGTATGTCGGAGGCCGCGTTCCTACTCGAAACAAGTGATGAGGGGATTGCACGGATTGCGACCTCTGTCGGCTATGAGACAGCTGCCGCGTTTTCCAAGCTGTTCCAGCGACATTATGGTCAATCGCCGGGCCGTTACCGAGCAACGCGACGCTCTGAGGTCGGCCAAAGGCAAGCGGACATTTTGGAAACACAGGCCGCGATTGACTGAACCAGAACGTTCGGTTGACGATTCAGAGGGATATGAGCCGAACTCGAAGATGGCGTCCGCGATTTAGGAATCTCGACCGAAAGCCGCCAGTCCGTAACCGGCCCAACTCACGCCATCAACGACCGACACATAGGTGTCGGGTGGACCGCGGAAGCGGCTGAATTCCCTGTCGTGGAGAAATGGCGCACCCGAAGGGATTCGAACCCCTGGCCTCTGCCTTCGGAGGGCGTTGAAACGGGTCATTTTGGGACCACCTTGGACAACTAAGCTATTATAATCATTGATTTCTTGTCCAAGGCCGTTTAGTAAAATCCGACCACGTTTTCCGTACTTTTTCCGTACGGAATGCTGCGGAGACTGGCATGGCGCTGGACCTTAGCAAAGTTAAAGAGCGCGATGCGCTAGCTAGCCAGCGGGAGCCGTTTTGGCAGCGTGTTCGCCCAGGTTGCTTCCTGGGTTATCGGCCTTCTGTTCGGGAAGGCCCCGGCACATGGATCGCGCGCGCCTATGATGAAGATCTGCGCCGATATCGCCTGAAGTCGCTTGGTGACTTCGGAGCCCTGCGGGCCAGAGACCGCTTTGCGGAGGCCAAGAAGGAGGCCGAAGCCTTTGCGCTGCTGGTAGAGTCCGGTGGTCAAGTTGAGCAGAAGTTCGAGACGGTGGAGGAGGCCTGTCGCGAGTACGCTCAGTCCGTTCCCGATGCGGCTGGTCGGTTTCGGAGGCATGTATACCTCGATCCTATCGCCAGAGTTAAGCTAACGAGACTTCGCCGCCATCATCTGCAGGCTTGGCGTAAACGGCTGGAGGAGAAGCCCGCGCTAGTCACGCGGCGCAAAGCCGGCTTGCAAGTCACGCGCCCGCGGGCCCCCTCTTCGATCAATCGTGACATGGCGATGCTGCGCGCGGCCTTGAATAAGGTGTTAGCGCCCGGTGCGCCGGACACCGAAGCTGGATGGCAGGAAGCTCTCAAAAACATTCGAAATGCTGATCGGCAACGCACGCTCTATCTCGACCGAAGTCAGCGGCGAGATCTGTTGAAAGAAATTGATACGGAGGCCGAACCTTTCGTGAGAGCGCTGTGCCTGCTCCCTCTGCG
>JAEKMC010000017.1 GCA_019508115.1 Sphingomonas sp. | reverse complement strand
GTTATTTCCGCGCGCGCGGCCTCGTCGGTCGCCGCCGCCGTCGCAACCTCGGCGATATGTTCGACCGTGCCGAACGCCTTCAACAGATCGCGCGCGGTGATCGATCCGACATGGCGGATGCCGATCCCGAACAGGAAACGCACGGGATCGGGGTGGCGCTTCTCCTCGATCGCGGAGAGCAGGTTCGCCGCCCAGACGCGGCCGTCCTTCTTGCGCGGGAGCAATTGTTCTTCGGTCAGCCGGAAGATGTCGGCGGGCGAATGGATCAGGCCGTCGTTGAAGAAATCCTCGATCTGCTGGAAGCCGAGGCCGCGGATATCGAGCGCGCCGCGCGAGCAGAAATGGATCAGCCGCTCGACCCGCTGCGCGGCGCAGATCAACCCGCCCGTACAGCGATAATCGACCTCGCCTTCCTCGCGTTCGGCGGCGCTGTCGCACACCGGACAATGCGTCGGGAAATGCCAGGGCGCGCGCGGCTCGCCGCGCGTGAGATTCTCGACGATCTGCGGGATCACGTCGCCCGCGCGCTGCAGCACGACCCGGTCGCCGGGACGCACCCCCAACCGCTCGATCTCGTCGGCATTGTGCAGCGTCGCGTTGGTCACGACCACGCCGCCGACCGTAACCGGCTCCAGCCGCGCGACGGGGGTCAGCTTGCCGGTGCGGCCGACCTGGATGTCGATCGCGCGCAAGGTGGTCTGCGCCTGCTGCGCAGGGAATTTGTGCGCGATCGCCCAGCGCGGCGCACGGCCGACCTGGCCCAGCCGATCCTGCCAGTCGAGCCGGTCGACCTTATAGACCACGCCGTCGATGTCATAATCGAGGTCGGCGCGCTGTCCCTCGATCATGCGATAGCGCGCGAGCGCGGCTTGAACGTCGGGGCAGCGGACACGCAGCGGTGTTCCGCCGAAGCCCCAGCCGCTGATCGCATCCATCACCTCGGTCTGGGTCGTGCCGGGCAAGCCCGAATGCTCGCCCCAGCCATGAAAGATGAAGCACAAGGGCCGGGTCGCGGTGACGGCGGCGTCCTTCTGCCGGAGCGAGCCCGCGGCGGCATTGCGGGGATTGGCGAACTGGCGCGCCTTGCTCTCGTCGCCCGCCGCGCGCGCTTCGTCGAGCAGGCGCTGGTTCAAGGCGGCGAAATCGTCCTTCGCCATATAGACCTCGCCGCGCACCTCGAACAGATCGGGCGCGGTCGGCGGCAATATCTGGGGAATGCCCTTCACGAACTGAACGTTGGGCGTCACATCCTCACCGATCGCGCCATCGCCGCGCGTCGCGGCCTGCACCAGGCGGCGGCCCTCGTAGCGCAGCGAGCAGGACAGGCCGTCGATCTTGGGTTCGGCGGTGAGCACCACCGGCTCATCCGCGCCCAACCTGAGAAAACGGCGCACGCGCTCCACGAATTCGGCGACATCCTCGTCCGAAAAGGCGTTGTCGAGGCTGAGCATCGGCCGTGCATGGCGCACCTTGGCGAGCGGACCACTGGGGGTTGCGCCGACCACATGCGACGGGCTGTCCTCGCGCACCAGATGCGGGAAAAGCGCCTCGATCGCGGCGTTGCGGCGCACCAGCGCGTCATAGTCCGCGTCCGAAATCTCGGGAGCGTCCTGATCGTGATAGAGGCGGTTATGGTGCGCGATCTCGGCGGCGAGGCGTTCGAGTTCGGCGGCGGCTTCGGCTTCGGTCAATTGCGCGGGGTCGGCCATGATGCCCTCGCTATCGCGACGCGCGCTCAGCTGTCCAGCGCCCATGGCGCCTTGGCGAAGCGCTTGGCGAGAAACTCGATCAGCACGCGCACGCGCGCCGGCCGCAGCGTATTGGGCGGCGTCACCAGGTTGAGCGCACGCGGCGTCCGCGTCCATTCGGGGAGCATCTCCTCGACCTTCCCTTCGGCAAGCGCGCGCCAGATCATGAAATCGGGCAGCATCGCGATGCCCTGGCCCGCGCACACCGCGGGCAGGAACGCGTCGCCGCTGTTGGACCGGATCCGCCCGTGCAGAGGCACCGCATACTCGCCCTGCGTAGGATGATGGAGCCGCCATAGCTCCGGGTTGGGAACGCCGGTGTAGATCATCGTCCGATGCTCGGCGAGTTCGCGCGGGTGCTGTGGCCGCCCATGCCGATCAAGATAGGCCGGAGCGGCGACGATCGGCGTCCGCACCGGGCACAGCCGGCGCGCGCGCAGGCTCGAATCGGCCAGATTGGTGATGCGCAATGCGATATCGAAACCATCGCCGATCAGATCGACCATCGCATCGCTCAGATGCAGGTCCAGATCGACCTCCGGATACGATTCCAGGAATTCGGGCAAGGCCGGCGAAAGATGCTCCATCCCGAACGACATGGGCGCAGCGATGCGCACCATCCCGCGCGGCGTTTCGGCCTGGTCGGAGGCTTCGGCCTCCGCCGCCTCGCCCTCGGCCAATATCCGCGTGGCGCGGGTCAGCGCCGCCTTGCCCGTCTCGGTCAGCGACAGGCGACGCGACGTGCGGTGGAGCAGGGGCGCGCCCAGCCTTTGCTCCAGCCGCGCGACCGCCTTGGATACGGTCGGCTTGGACAGGCGCAATTCGCTCGCGGCGCGCGCGAACGAGCCGGTCTGCGCGATCTTCGCGAAAATGGCCCAGGCGTCGAAATCAGGCAGACGCATCGGTAAAATTCCGTAACCGGTGACTTGCCTTCAATTCTATTTTCTTGACGCTCCCGTCAACTATCTAGGATGGCGACGCCGGGGACAGCCCCGGCACGGAGATACGACATGATCGACGTTCGCCCCTTCAAGACGCTCGGTGCCGCCAACCATGGCTGGCTCGATGCGCGCCACCATTTCTCCTTCGCCGATTATTACGAGCCCGGCCGCATGAACTGGGGCAATATCCGCGTCTGGAACGACGACGCGATCGCGCCCAAGACCGGTTTCCCGCCACATCCCCATGCGGACATGGAGATCGTCACCTATGTCCGCGAAGGCGCGATCACGCACCAGGACAGCCTCGGCAACAAGGGCCGCACCGAGGCGGGCGACGTCCAGGTGATGTCGGCCGGCAGCGGGATCACGCATTCCGAATATAATCTGGAAGACGAGACTACGCGCCTGTTCCAGATCTGGATCGTGCCGAGCAAACGTGGCGGCGATCCCAGCTGGGGCGCGCGGCCTTTCCCCAAGGGGGATCGTTCGGGCCGGTTCGTGACGCTCGCCTCGGGTTTCGCGGAGGATGGCGATGCGCTGCCGATCCGTACCGAGGCGCGCATATTGGGTGCGACGCTCAAGAAAGGCGAGACCACCGAATATCCGCTGGGTGCCGACCGCCACGCCTATCTCGTGCCCGCCACCGGCAGGATCGAGATCAACGGCGTGGCTGCCAATGCCCGCGATGGCGTCGCGATCAGCGACACCGAAACCCTGACCGTCACCGCGCTCGAAGATGCCGAGCTGGTGATGGTCGACGCTGCCTGACCCCCTGCATTCACGGAGACTGAAGATGAGCAAGGTTCTGGTTCTTTATTATTCGAGCTACGGCCATATCGAGCAGATGGCGCATGCCGTCGCCGAGGGTGCACGCGAGGGCGGGGCCCAGGTCGACGTCAAGCGTGTGCCGGAGACGGCGCCGATCGAGGTCGCGAAGGCCGCTTATTTCAAGCTCGAGCAGGATGCCCCGATCGCCACGGTCCAGGATCTCGCCGAGTATGACGCGGTGATCATCGGCGTGCCGACCCGCTTCGGCCGGATGCCCGCGCAGATGGCGGCGTTCCTCGACCAGGCCGGGGGCCTGTGGGCGAGCGGCAAGCTGGTCGGCAAGGTCGGATCGGTGTTCGGATCGACCGCGACGCAGCATGGCGGCCAGGAAACGACACTTTTCTCGGTCATCACCAACCTGCTCCACTTCGGCATGGTGATCGTCGGCCTGCCTTATTCCTATGGCGGCCAGATGGGCTTGACCGAAATCCATGGCCTGTCGCCTTATGGCGCGACCACGATCACGGGCGGCGACGGCAGCCGTCAGCCGAGCCAGATCGAGCTCGACGGCGCGCGTTTCCAGGGCAAGCATGTCGCCGAGGTCACGAACAAGCTGCACGGCTGAGCCTTTAACAAGACCGAAGCTGCGTTCAGAGACCGGGTTCCCCCCTTCCCGGTCTCGCTCCCGCCCCGCCATGCCGAGCGCTTCGCGCCGGTGTGGCGGGGTTCTTTTTTTATACGCCTGTTTCGGGCATGGCCTGGCGAATGCGCGATAAACCCTTTCCCGTGATGGTCACCGGCGGCGCCGGCTATATCGGCAGCCATGCCGTGCTTTCGCTGCTCGATGCCGGCTGGCCGGTGGTGGTGGTCGACACGTTGGCCACCGGCTTCCGCTGGGCGGTGCCCGACGCCGCGACCTTCGTGCAGGGCGATGTCGCCGATGTCGGCCTGATGACCGAGGTGATCCGCGAATATGGGATCGGCGCGATCCTCCATTTCGCAGGATCTTTGCTGGTCGAGGAATCGACCAGGGATCCGCTCAAATATTACCGCAACAACACCGCCGCCAGCCGCTCGCTGATCGAGGCCGCGGTCGCGGGTGGGGTCAGGCATTTCGTCTTCTCCTCGACCGCCGCGACCTATGGCGTGCCGGAAACGGTGCCCGTCCCTGAAGCGGCGCCGAAGAGCCCGATCAATCCCTACGGCCGTTCGAAATTGATGACCGAAGAGATATTGGCGGATGCGGCGGGCGTGCATCCGTTCAATTATTGCGCGCTGCGTTACTTCAACGTCGCTGGCGCCGATCCGAAGGGGCGATCAGGCCAATCGACCCGTGGCGCGACCCACCTGATCCACATTGCGGCGGAGGCTGCGACCGGTAAGCGCGACCATGTCGGCGTTTACGGCAGTGATTATGCGACGCCCGACGGCACCGGCGTGCGCGATTATATCCATGTCAGCGACCTTGCCGACGCGCATGTCCACGCGCTCGAACATCTGATCGCGCAGCCAGGCGACAATCTGACGCTCAACTGCGGCTATGGGCATGGCTATTCGGTGCTGGAGGTACTCGACGCGGTCGACCGCGTCACCAACCGTCATATCGCGCGGCGTATGGTCGGCCGCCGCGCCGGCGATCCGGACGCGCTCGTGGCCGACAATCGCGCGATCCTGTCGACCCTGCCCTGGCGTCCGCGCTACGACGATCTCCACCAGATCGTCTCCGACGCGCTGAGCTGGGAACGGACGCTGACCGAACGCGGCCTGCGCGAAGGCTGACGCGGTCCCAGGTACAACCCTTCCGTCGCCGGACCGCCGCTGGGGTCGTTTTCGCTAAGTGGGATCGATGGTGAAAGCCCTCTCCCTCTAGAGGGAGAGGGTTGGGTGAGGGTGCCCCGCACCACGGGGTCGGGCGCTCGCCTACGACTCGCCCCCCTCACCCCAGCCTGTGTCGCCAAGTGACTGTCCCCCGGACAGTCACCAAAACGGCGACACACCCCGCCGGGGAGAGGGAGCTCGCTTCAATCAAACCGAAAACGACTCTAGATAGCGAAGCGACGGTGGAGGGCTCCCGGATCGAAATTGGTGCCAGCCGCGAAGGCCTTGCTACCCCTCCGTCATGCCTTCGGCATGCCACCTCCCCTTCCAGGGAAGGATTTCAGGTAAACGCCGATCAACTCTGGCTGAGCGCGCCCGCCATCTCAGCCAATTTGGCGATCGTGTTCATGTTGCGCGCGGTGCCCGCCTTCGCGGCGGGAATGACGAGCCGCGAATCCGCCATGCCGTCGCCATAGAAGATGTAGATTTCGCGTTTTCCGAGCGCCAGCTGCTCCTCCTTCACGCCCCGTGCGTGATCGAGCGCGTCTTTCGGGATCGGCCCATCGACGAACAGGGCCACCACGCGGTTGCCCGGCCGGTCGGGAAAGGGGTTGCGCTTGAGCGTGTCGGCCATTTCGGCGGCGGTGCGCACCACCACGCCGACCGGTTTGCCCGCATAGGCCTCCAGCGCTTTTTCAAGTCCGGCGCGAACAGCGTCCTCGCTCTTGTCGCTGGTGAAGACGACGTTTCCGCTGGCAATATAGGTGCGGACCTGCCCGAACCCCGCCGCCTCGCCCATCGCCTTCAACTCGGTCATCGGCAATTTGCCGGTCCCGCCGACATTCACCGCGCGAAGCAGGGCGACATAAGCGGTCATCCGATCCTCCCTTATGGCCGACTAGTCCGGCTTATGTGCGGCGAGTTCATTGCCGTCGGGATCGCGGAAGTGGAAGCGCCGCCCGCCGGGGAAGGAGAAGATCGGTTTGCTGATCGTGCCGCCCGCCGCTTCGACCGCTGCGAGCGTCTCCTCCAGGTCCTCGACCTGGATCACGATCAGCGGCGCGCGCGTCCGCTCGGCCGGATCGGCTTGCAGCCCCACGTCGACATCGCCGGTGAGCGTGCAGGCATAGGTCGGGCCGAATCCGGTCATCTGCCAGCCGAATGCGTCGACGTAAAAGGCCTGCGCCGCCTGCACATCGGCGACGGGCAATTCCAGGAAATCCGGGCGAGGTGCGGCCATGGTCCGGTCCTCAGTAGCGGCGGAGCAGGCCGGCGAGCTTGCCCTGGATCCGCACCTGGCCAGGGCGGTAACGCTGCGGATCGTAGGAGCGGTTGGCCGGATCGAGCCGGATCATCGATCCTTCGTGGCGGAAATATTTGAGCGTGGCTTCGCTGTCGTCGATCAGCGCGACCACGATCTCGCCGTCGCGCGCGGTGTCGACCTTGCGGACCAAAGCATAATCGCCGTCGAGAATGCCCGCCTCGACCATCGAATCGCCCGCGACCTCGAGCGCATAATGTTCGCCCGGGCCGAGCAAGGCGGCCGGAACCGACAGGCTGGTCTGCCCCTCCAGCGCCTCGATCGGCATGCCCGCGGCGATACGGCCGTGCAGCGGCACTTCGAGGATGTCATTGGCGGCCGGCGGCATCACGCGCGACGGCGGCGTCTGGATATTGGGCTTGCCCTCCGCTGCCTGCACCGGCGTCTTGATCGCGTCGGGCAGGCGCAGGATTTCGAGTGCGCGCGCGCGGTTGGGCAGCCGCCGGATGAAATTGCGCTCCTCCAGCGCGGAGATCAGGCGGTGCACGCCCGACTTGGATTTGAGATCCAGCGCCTCCTTCATCTCCTCGAACGAGGGCGAGACGCCCGTCTCGCTCAGGCGATCGTTGATGAAGCAGAGCAGCTCATGTTGCTTGCGGGTCAGCACGACTTTTCCCCTAGCCGAAGGAACGTATGGGGAACGTATATTAAACGTTCCGGGGAAGGTCAAGCGATCCGCAGGATATCCACGATTTCGTCCACAGAGGCAGGCGGCGCGCCCGCCGGGCGGACGATCAGCGCGTCGGCCAGCGCGAGCGTGGAGAGCGCGCCGCTATCCTGATTGGGGAGCGGCGCGACATGGCCGTCCGAAAGCGTGGCGCGGACATAATCGTCGCGGTTGCCGACCGCAGGCAACGCCGCCGCAAGCCGCGCGCGCTCGGGTTTCGGGATCGGATCGCGCGCGCCGCCGAGATGCGCGATCAGCGGCAGCAGGAACAGCCGCGCGGTGACGAAGGCCGACACCGGATTGCCGGGAAGCCCGAGCACGATCGCGTTGCCCAGCTTTCCCGCCAGCAAGGGCTTGCCGGGCCGCATCGCGATCCGCCAGAAGTCGAGCGCAGCGCCCGCCTCGGCGAGCGCAGGCCGCACCAAATCATGGTCGCCGACCGATGCGCCGCCGGTCGTGACGATGATGTCGGCCTGCGCCGTACGGAAGGCCTCGACCAGCGCGTCGAGCCGGTCGGGAATGATGCCCCCATCCTGCACCTCCGCCGCGTCGCCGATCAGCGCCTGCAGCATCACCCCATTGGATGCGGGCAGCATCACCCTATCGGCCGCCGTGCCCGGCGGCACCAATTCGTCGCCCGTCGAGATCAGGGTGATGCGCGGCCTGCGCCTGACACACAACGTGCTGTGTCCGCCCACCGCCGCAGCTGCGATCCGCCCGGGCGTGAGCCGGTCGCCGCTGGCAATCAGCCGCGCGCCCTCGGCGAAATCCGATCCGCGCGGGCGGATGCTCGATCCCGGCCCGGCCGGCCCTTCGCCCGAAAGCCGGAGCAGGTCGCCCTCGCGCGCGGCTTCTTCCTGCACCAGGATCGCGTCCGCGCCCTCGGGAACGGGCGCGCCGGTGAAGATGCGAGCAGCCTGGCCTTGGCCGACGCGGCGATCCAGGCCCGCCCCCGCACGGCTTTCGCCGATCAAAGTCCATGGCCCCGGCATATCGGCAAAGCGGATCGCATAGCCGTCCATCATCGACAGATCGGCGGCCGGCTGCGTGCGGCGCGCGATCACATCCTCGGCGGCCCAACGCCTGGCGGCGTCGATCAGGCGGACATTTTCGGTTGCCAATGGCGTCGCCAGCGCGAGCAGGCGGGCCTGCGCTTCGGCGACGGGGAGCAGGCTCATGGCGCCCGCCAGTCTCCCGAGCGCCCGCCCGATTTGGCGAGCAGCCGAACGCCGCCGATCGTCATGCCGCGATCGATCGCCTTGCCCATATCGTACAATGTGAGCAGGGCCATCGAGACCGCCGTCAGCGCCTCCATCTCCACCCCGGTCTGGCCGGTGGTGACGACGGTCGCGGTGGCGTCGATGCCCGCCTCGCCGAACGTGAAATCGACGCTCACCGAGGATATCGGCAGCGGATGGCACAAAGGCACCAGTTCGGAGGTGCGCTTGGCCGCCATGATCCCGGCGACCCGTGCCACCGCCAGCGCATCGCCCTTGGCGAGCGCCCCGTCGCGGATTGCTGCGAGCGCCTCGGGCGACATCGCGATATGCCCGGCGGCGGTCGCCTCGCGCTTGGTCACCGCCTTGGCCGAGACGTCGACCATATGCGCCGCCCCCGCATCGTCGAGATGCGTGAGCTTGCTCATCCGGCGAGCAGTGCCCGTGTCGCCGCCTCGACGTCGGCCTGGCGCATCAGGCTTTCGCCGACCAGAAAGGCGCGCACGCCGTGGCTCGCCATCTTTTCCATGTCGGCATGCGATCCGATCCCGCTTTCCGCGACGAACAGGCAATCGGCGGGCGCGCGCGCAACCAGCTCGTAGGTCCGCGCGAAATCGACGCTGAAGTCGCGCAAGTCGCGATTGTTGGCGCCGATCAGGCGGGATTTAAGCTTTAATGCCCGCTCAAGTTCGTGCCCGTCATGCACCTCGACCAGCACGTCCATTCCGCGTTCGATCGCGGCGGCCTCGATCTCCGCCATCCGCCCGTCGTCAAGCGCCGCAACGATGATCAGGATCGCGTCGGCGCCGAGCGCGCGCGCTTCGGCGACCTGCCACGGATCGATCATGAAATCCTTGCGCAGGCAGGGCAAGGAACAGGCCGCACGCGCGGCGACCAGATACTCGTCCGCGCCTTGGAAGTAGGGGGTATCGGTCAGCACCGACAGGCACGCCGCGCCGCCCGCCTCATACGCTCGGGCATGCGCCGGCGGATCGAAATCGGCGCGGATCAGGCCCTTTGACGGCGAGGCCTTCTTGATCTCCGCGATCAGCGCGAAGCCGTTCGCGGCTTTCTCCTCAAGCGCACGGCGGAAGCCTCGAGGGGTCGATTGCTGCGCGGCCGCGGCATCGAGATCGGCGATGCTGCGCATGCCCTTGGCCGCGACGACATGCTCGCGCTTGGTTTCCAGGATTTGGGTGAGCCGGTTCGTCATCGTCACTTCTTCTTCGTCACCCCGGACTTGTTCCGGGGTCCACTGGGCCGCAGGCTGTGCTCTCGCGGAGGGGTGGATGCCGGAACAAGTCCGGCATGACGGAATAGGGGAGAACGGATCATCAATACGCAATCCAGCAATTGAGCAACGCGTTGGCGAGGCCCTTGTCGATCGTCTCGGCGGCTTCCTCGGCGCCCTCGCGCAAGCCCGCCGAGGCGCCCGCCACCACCAATGCGGCGCCGGCGTTCAACAGCACCGCATCGCGATAGGCGCCGGGCGCGCCCTGCAGCAAGGCGCGCAAAGCCGCCGCATTATAAGCCGCATCCCCGCCCCGAATCGCGTCGAGCCCATGGCGTTCGAGTCCGGCATCCTCGGGCGTGATCAGCCCGCTCATTCCGCACAGGCCGACCGGTACGGTGCGGCTCGGCCCCGCGATCGACAATTCGTCCAGGCTTTCCTCGCCCGACACGACCAGCCCGGCCTCGGTGCCGAGCATGTCTAGTGCTTGCGCCACCGTCTCCAGATAATCGACGCGCGCGACGCCGAGCAATTGCCGCGTCACCCGCGCCGGATTGCACAAGGGGCCGACGATGTTGAAGATCGTCCGCCGCCCGATCGCGCTGCGGATCGGTGCGAGCCGGCCGAGCGCGGGGTGATGCGTCTGCGCGAACAGGAAGGCGATGCCGAGATCGGCCAGGCTCTGCTCGGCGCGCGCCGAAGCCCGGTCGAGATCGAGCCCGAGCGCCTCCAGCGTGTCCGCCGCGCCCGCCTTGGACGACGCCGCGCGATTGCCATGCTTGGCGACGGGCACGCCCGCCGCCGCGACCACGATCGCCACCGCAGTCGAGATGTTGAGGCTGTGTGCGCCGTCGCCGCCGGTGCCGCACACGTCGATCGCGCCCGCGGGCGCCTGCACTTCGATCATGCGGGCGCGTAGCGCGCGTGCGGCGGCGGCGATCTCGACGCTAGTCTCGTCGCGGAGCGTCATCGCGGTCAGGAATTGCGCTATGGCCTCATCCGGCACCTTACCGTCGAGGATGTCGGCGAACGCCGCCTCCGCCGTCTCATGCTCAAGCGGCTCGGTGGGATCGGGCAGCAGAGCGAGCGTGGTCATGCCCGCTCGCGCACCGTCACGCCCGCCAGCCGCATGAA
>JAEKMC010000168.1 GCA_019508115.1 Sphingomonas sp. | reverse complement strand
GCGGTCTCGCGCGCGGAGGAGCGCCCGCCGCCGCGATAATCGCGAAAGCCATATTTGGCGTCATAGGTGTAATCGGCATGGCCCGGCCGATAGGCGAGCGCGACCTCCGAATAATCCTTCGAGCGCTGGTCGACATTCTCGATCATCAGGCTGATCGGCGTGCCCGTGGTGCGCCCCTCGAACGTGCCCGAAAGGATGCGCACCCGATCGGGCTCCTGCCGCTGCGTGGTGAAGCGCGACGTCCCCGGCCGCCTTTGGTCGAGCCACGGCTGGAGATCCCCTTCGCTGAGCTCCAGCCCCGGCGGACACCCATCCACCACCGCCCCCAACGCGGGCCCATGGCTTTCCCCCCACGTCGTGAAGCGGAATACGCGGCCGAATGTATTGTAGCTCAAATCCCCTCTCCCCTTGGGGAGAGGGAGGGGCCCGCCGCATCGCGGCGGGAGGGTGAGGGCAAGCGCTCAGCACATGCCCGAAGAATGATTTCCAACACCCCGTCCAGATTCCCTGTCACGTCATTGTTCCAGAAGCGCAGTGTTCGATAGCCTGCTTCGGCCAAGCTTGCATCCCGCTGCATGTCGTACTTCACCGCGTCGCTATGTTGCGAGCCGTCTAGTTCCACGATCAGCCGGGCCTCAATGCAAACGAAGTCCGCTCTGTAGGCGCCAATCCAAGTCTGGCGCCTGAACTTGAATCCGCCCAGGCGGCGGCTCCGAAGCGCATTCCAGATCAGGCGCTCCGCGTCGGTGCCGGAGCGTCGCATCTGACGTACGCGGGCGAGGGCCTCGGTTCCAGCACTCTGTTTCACCTGCCCTCACCCTCCCATGCTGCGCATGGGCCCCTCCCTCTCCCTTCGGGAGAGGGGTTTCAGACCAAAGCAATATCCGGCGCGTCCTCCGCCTTCATGCCGATCACGTTATACCCGGCATCGACATGGTGGATCTCACCTGTCACGCCCGACGCCAGATCCGACAGCAGGTAAAGCCCCGCGCCGCCGACTTCCTCGATCGTGACGTTGCGGCGCAGCGGACTGTTCAGCTGGTTCCATTTGAGGATGTAGTTGAAATCGCCGATCCCGCGCGCCGCCAGCGTCTGGATCGGGCCGGCGGAAATCGCGTTCACTCGGATATTTTCCGGGCCTAGGTCCATCGCCAGATATTTGACGCTGGTCTCCAGCGCGGCCTTGGCGACGCCCATCACGTTGTAATGGGGCACGACCTTCTCGGCGCCATAATAGGTCAGCGTCAGGATCGAGCCGCCATCGGGCATCATCTTGCGCGCATGACGCGTCACCGCGACCATCGAATAAGCCGAGATGTTCATCGTCATCAGGAAATTGTCGAGGCTGGTATCGACATAGAGGCCGCGCAGCTCGTTCTTGTCCGAAAAGCCGATCGCATGGACCAGGAAATCGATCGTCGGCCACGTCTCCGCCAGTTCGGCGAAGGCGCGCTCCAGATTTGCCGCGTCGGACACGTCGCATTCGATCAGGTGCGGCACGCCCAATTGCTCCGCGAGCGGCAAGACGCGCTTTTCCATCATCGCGCCCTGATAGCTGAAGGCCAGCTCCGCTCCCTGCGCGCTCAGCGCCTTGGCAATCCCCCAGGCGAGCGATTTATCGTTGGCGAGCCCCATGATGAGCCCCCGTTTTCCGTCCATCAGCCCGGCCATCATCCCTCCGCTACTGCTGCCTGGTTTCGGCCCCTTACGCTGTCGCCGGGGGTTTCCGCCAGTGCCGCGTTGAGGTGCGCGCCGATCACGAGGCCGAAACCCACCAGCCAGAAGAAGAAAAGCGTGACGATGAACCCGGCGAGGCTGCCATAGGTCCGGCCATAGCCGCCCAGGAGGGCCAATATCGGGGGAAGGATCGTGGTCACCGCCGCCCACCAGATCGCGGTGAAGGCGGCGCCCGGCCATTTCGGGCATTTGGTCCAGCGATATTTGCTCGGTGTGAGCGAGTAGAAGATCAGATAGAGCGCCGCAAACAATGCCCCGAGCGGAGCAAGGCGCGTCCAGCCGATCCAGCCGATCACATCGTCGGAGCCAGGCACAACCCGGTCGAGGAAATTAGCGGCGCCGGTCAGCAGCAATTGCGCGCTGAACGCGGCCAGCATCAAAATCACCGCGCCGATGATCAGCGCCGCCGACGCCAGGCGATAATGCCAGAAGGGCTTGGAGAAACGCAGCCCATAGGCCCGGCGCAGGATATCGCGGATCGTCTCGATGAAGCTGCCCGTGGTCCACAGCCCGACAATGCCGCCGATCCAGAGCAGCCCCCCGGTGCGCTGCTTCAGCACCTCGTCGATCGGCTGACGCAGGATTTGGCGCACCGAAGGCGGGACCGTGCGCATGAAGGAATAGATCGCGTTCTCGGTATCCGCGCTGTGGCCGAAGGTGTGCGCGAGCCAGGCGAGCACGATGAAGAAGGGAAAGAGGGAGATCAGCGCGAGATAGGCGAGATTTCCCGCGTGGATGAAGCCGTCCGAATAGACACCGATCGCGATCCGCTTGACCACGTTGAACAGGCGTGTGTGGCGCCGGTCCTGCTCGACATGATCGCCGCGCCGTTCAGGCGATTCGGGCGAAATTTCCTGAATGGCGCACGCTCCTTATTGGAGGACTATACGCCCAGATTCGCGCGCGGGTTGCGTTGTTCGTCACCGGTCCAGCTCTCGGCGAATTGCTTGAGCGCCTCGTCGTCGGCCGGCAGGTCGACCATCAAGGTAACGAGCTGGTCGCCGCGTCCGCCGCCGCGCTTGTGAAAGCCGCGTCCCTTGAGGCGCAGCACCTTGCCCGAGGTCGAGCCCTCGGGGATCGTCATCATCACCGCGCCTTCGACCGTGGGCAGCTTGATCCGCGCGCCCAGCACCGCCTCGTCGAGCCGCACCGGCAGGTCGAGCCGGACATCGTCGCCATCGCGCGTGAAAAAGCGGTGCGGCTTGACCTCGATGCTGACCGTCGCATCGCCGGGCCCGCCCGGGTAGACGACGTCAGCACCCTTTTGCGGCTTTGCCCGCGCGCCGAATCCGCCGAAGCCGCTGAACCCGCTCCGCTGCGACGATTGCGGCTGCCGCGAGGCACCGAAAATACCCTCGAAAATATCGCCGAAGTCGGCCGCCGCGGCGTCGCCGAAGTCGAACGCGTCTCCTCCGGGGGCGCCGCGCGTCGGGCGGAACCCGCCCGGACCGCCGCCGCGCTGGCCGCCAAAGCCGAACGGCATCTTGGGATTGCCCTGCTCGTCGATCTCGCCCCGGTCATATTGGGCGCGCTTGTCCTTATCCATCAGCAGGTCATAGGCCTGCGTGACCTCCGAAAAACGTGCGGCGGCTTTCGGATTATCCGTGTTGCGGTCGGGGTGCAGTTCCTTGGCGAGCTTGCGATACGCCTTCTTGATCGAAGCCTCGTCCGCGCCGCGCGCCACACCCAAAGTCGAATAAAGGTCTGCCATCGTGGCCCGATGTGCGGACGCTTGAGGCTTTCGACAAGAGGAAAGATTAGACCTCGGCGGCAGCGGCGATGAGCGCCTTCACTTCGCGGAAGGAAATGCCGTCGGACGGCGCGTCGAGATCGCCCGCCGCCAACCGCTCCGCCACATCACGCAGCGAGCCCATCACCTTCATATAGAGCGCCGAGCCGAGGCTGACCCTTTTCACCCCCGCCGCCGCCAGTTCGGCGATGGGAACGATCCCATCCGCGGGCGAGATCAGCAGGTTGACCGGCTTGGGCGCGACCGCGCGCACGATCGCCGTCACGCCTGCCATATCGGCCGGATAGGGCGCGTAGAGCACGTCCGCGCCCGCCTCGGCGAAGGCGGTCAGGCGACGGATCGTATCGTCGAGATCCGGCCGCCCCTGGATGAAATTGTCGCACCGCCCGGTCAGAAGGATCCGCCCGCGCGCGGCCTTTGCCGCCGCCGCGATCCGCGCGACCGCGTCGTCATATGCGCGGATCGGCCGGTCGGGATCGCCGCTCGTATCCTCGATTCCGATTCCGGCCAGGCCAGCCTCGATCGCCGCTTCGACCGTGCGCGCGACATCTTCGGGCGTGTCGCCATAGCCATCCTCGAAATCGCCATTGATCGGCAGCCGGGTAAGCCCGCCCAGCAATCGCGCGTGATCGAGATGCTCCTCGCGGCTGACCGCATGCGCGCCGTCGATCCGGCCCAGCGCCGCCGCGATCGCGGCCGAAGAGGTGCCGAGCGCCTGGAAGCCCGCTTGCTTGAGCAGCAACGCCGAGGTGCCGTCCCACGCATTGGGCATGATGAACAGGCTGTCGTGCAGCGCGCGGAAACGTTCATAGCGTTCGGCCTGGCTCATCTCTTCTCTCCTTCACATCATTACGTGGCGGCGTTCGTGATCCAGCAAATGCCGCTTGGCGGTGAGCCCGCCCGCAAAGCCGGTCAACGCGCCGTTCGAACCCAGCACGCGGTGGCAGGGCGCGACGATCGAGATCGGGTTGCGGCCATTGGCCGCACCGACCGCGCGCGACGCGCTCGGGCACCCGATCTGCCGGGCGATCTCGCCATAGGTCCGCGTCTCGCCGAATGGGATGGTCAAAAGCGCTTGCCACACGGCTTTCTGGAAATTTGTGCCTCTGAAATCCAGGCGCAGATCGAAGCTTTGCCGCCGCCCGGCAAAATAATCGCCGAGCTGACGTTCGGTTTCGGCCAGGACCGAATGATCCCGCCGCTCGCTTATCGCGCCCAGCCGAACGCGATCCGGATTGTCGCCCTCCCACAGGATCGCGACCAGCCCGGCATCGCCCGCGACCAGCTTCAGCCGCCCGACCGGGCTCGGCACATGTTTGAAGACAAGGGCCATGGCGCTTCCTCCGGCACAGGACGGAAAGGCCATAAACTCCGGCTGTCACCATTATGGCAGCAGTCGCGCCGCCCTGGGCGCGCTAGAGCCGGGTTCAGCAAAGCTGAACCGGAGCGGCACCGGCCCGCACCCCCACC